>NZ_JBHTSF010000002.1:0-279424 GCF_042795295.1 Streptomyces sp. NPDC056486 | reverse complement strand
GCGACTGCCACGGCCCGTACCGGGCGGGCACATCCCGCCAGGCGGCACCCGCACGGATCTTCCACACGATCCCGTTCAACATCGTTCGGTCATCCACCCGCGGACGACCGAACGAAGATGCAGGAAGGAACGGACGTAACAACTCCCATTCCTCACCGGTCAGTTCATAGCGTCGGCTCACAAGGCCCATCATCCCGCGCAACTACATTGAAGACACGACCTAGGTGCCAGGCTCGGGCGAACCGTTCGTGAATGGGGATCGGGATGGCGACCGCTGCGGCGCCGTCCGCCGGGGTGGGCGGCGCGGGGCGCGGGGCCTTCGAGGCAGTGAGCTCTTTGCGGACGGCGCGGTGGTGGTCGAGGGTCCAGGCGTTCCAGCGGCGGATGGTGCGGTCGGCCGGGTGGTCGAGGGCGTGCAGTTGGAGGTAGAGGGCCGCCGCGTCGCGGCCTACGCCGAGGGCCGCTGCGGCCTTTTCCACCAGGGCCGGGACGCTGAACAGCGGGTTGGCCTCGTACTGGCCCGGCGGGACCGGAGTGACGGCAGACCGGTCCGCCAGTCGGTGCAGGGCGGTGAGGAGATCGGCGGGGGCGTCCGTGAGCCGGTCGATGAGGGCGCGGGCGCCTGCCGTGGCCGGGTCGCCGACCGGGCGTTCGGTGAGCGCCCAAGTGGCGGCGGTTGCGGCGGCTCGCATCCCGCCAGCGTCCAGGGACTCCGGGACGTGGCCGGTGAGTAGGGCAGTGGCCCAGGTCTTGGGAAGGCCGCGGTCTGCGGTGAGGGCGGCGGCGTGGCTGCCGTCGTCGATGTACGGGCCGGTACCAAGGAGTCCGGCCCATGCGGCGGCCATCCGGTCCGCGGCGGAGGTCATACCGCCGGGTGTCCACAGTTCGGCCGGGTCCGTGGGCAGGGCTGCCGCGAGCACGGTGCGCCGACCGACCGCGCCAAGCCGCCCCTGAAACTCTTGGTACGCCCAGACGGTGTCCTGGTCCGCCTTGTACGGCTTGGTGCGGAGCAGCTTGCGGTGCTCGTTGTAGTCGTCTCTGCCGGGGAACCCGTCGAGGACCAGGGCGGCGATCGGGCGCGGCACTCCGGTGCGCCAGCGGAAAAGGTCCACTGCCTCCTCGGGCACCGGCAGCGGTCCGTGCTCGGCGAGCAGGGCCAGCAGGCGGGGCAGCCGGGTGGTGTCGTCCCCGGTGATGGTGTGGGTCTCGCACTCCTCGGCGTCGGCGGGCGCCGGGTCGGCGGCGCGGTGGAGGAAGGGGGCGCGGCCGCTGCGGACCCGGCCGGAGGCAATCAGGGCGCCGCCCGCGCGGAGTTCGGCGATCCGCTGCTCGGGGGCGCGGCCGGTCCGCCAGGCGCTGTCGGCCTCGGCGAACGGTTGTCGGCTCCACACGCCGAGCAGGGCGGTGAGAGCCTGCCGCTCCTTGTCGGGGGTGGCGGCGGTGGCAGCGCGCCAGGCAACTGCGTCGATCCGGCCGGTCAGCACCGCCCACTCGGGTGGGACGGCAGGCAGGGCGAGCACCCGGACCTCGTCCTCGATCTCGCCGCGCAGGTACCGGCTGTCGGCAGCGACCGCTGTGAGGAGCGCGGGCTGCGGCTGCGGCGGATGCGCCTCGAAGGGCCGCAGTTCGGGCAGCAGGCCGCGCAGGGCAGGGGTGAGACGGGTGTCGGGTGCCGGGTCGGGCAGGTCGACGACCGGCCCGGACCGCATGATGGCGACCCGGTGGGACAGTTCGCAGCGGCGGCGCAGTACGTCGGCGGCGAGCCGGGCGGCGCGGTCGACGCCGGCCCGGATCCGCAGGTCGATCACGCCGGGCAGGGGGTGGGGCGCGTCGTTGCCGCTCCCGGAGCCGGGGTGCAATAGCTGTCGCAGGTCGGTGTCGGTAACGGTCCGTAGGGCTTTGGAGGATGCCTCGTCGCGGGGGATGAGGAAGTGCCAATAGGCGGGCGGCGGCATCGGCCCGGCCTGTTCGCCGAGGGTGGCGCGTCCCGGGGAGCGGTCACGGCTGCCAGGAAAGCCCCGAACCTGCCAGAGCAGGGAGTTGTCCTCGGCGGCGTGACTCCGGATGGTGATCTCGCCGGTCACGACGGCGTCCTCACCGCCGAGCGGCAGGGCGAGGATGCCCCAGGGGCGGCGGCCCCAGCTGCGGCTGCGGTAGGAGGCGCTGCGGCCGTCGATGGTTTCCAGCACGAATTCACGGGGCGAGGGTCCGTCATACGGCGTGCGGTAGTGGACCCGGCAGCCGGTGAGTCGCCCGCCCTGGCCCAGCGGAGAGGGCGGGGCGCCTGGCGGCAGCGCGGCGAGGATCCGGTGGTCGGTGAAGAGCTCGGTTCCGGGCGGGGTATCGGCGGGGCGGTGGAATGCGGGCAGGGTGCGGTCGTCGGTGGGGGTGCCTGTGTCCGGGTCGAAGCGGGCCCAGCCATTCCTGCGGTCGCCGAATACCTCGGAGCTCCAGAGGGCGTGGCCGTCGTTCATCTGGTAGTCGCGGTGGCCGATGCCCTCGTGGCCACCGGCGCGCAGGACGCGTTCGCCGTCGAAACGCCCGCCGCCGTCAGGGGTTTCGAACTGATAGCCGAGACCGCCCTGGATGCTGCCGCCGTAGGGGGCCAGTCCATACGTCTCCTCCGGTTCGAAGATCTCGCCGGGCCGGTCGGACCAATAGGCGCTTCGGGGCCGCCGGTCGTCCTCGGCCTCCTCCCACGCGACGAGGAACCGCCCGCCTACCCAGTGCACGGTGTGAGAACGGGAAGCGTCGGGCAGCTCCAGGGTGTGATCGCCGCGCCGGCCTACGTGGTCGACCGCGATGGCACGCGCTTCCCCGTACACGGCGAGCACCGGCCAGGTGCAGGTGACGTGCACGGTCTCGTCCGCACGAAACTCGGCAAGGGCCTGCTCCAGTGCGGGCCAGCCCAGTTCCTCGGGCAGGCCGGCGCGCAGGGTGCGGGCCAGCGGGCCGGTGAGGTGGAGGGCATCGAGGGCTTCCTCGATGCCCTCCAGGGCGATGGCGGTGGGCCGGTCGAGGAGGTCGCGCAGTTCGTCGACGGCTTCGTCGGCGGCGGCGAGGCCACCGCCGCGCAGGGCGTCGAGCAGCTTCTCGATCCGGGCGTGCACCTCGGCGGCAACGCCCGGGTTGTGTGGGAGTCGACTGATGGCGGTGCCGGTGCGGGGCTCGGCGGCGGCACCGAGGCCTGATCGGGGCCCGGCGTGCACGGTGCCCTCCAGACGGGACCCAAACACCGGGTCGGCGGCGAGCGCCTTGAGGTCCCGCTGCGAGCACTCGTCCCAGAACCGCAGGGGGATGGCGGCGCCAGGGTCCTCGACCGGGACGCCCTCGGCGAGGCAGAGGTCGAGCAGATCCGCGTCCAGGTGCTGCCACCGGTAGCGGTCCTCGTGCAGCCGGACCGGGGTGCCGGCCGACCGCAGCAGCGGCCCGAACCGGCCTACCAGGTCGAGGAGTTCGGTCGGCATGGGCTGGCTGGTCACCCCGCCGCCGGCGACACGGCGGTGCGAGTAGCCGGCGGCGTAGCGGCGCAGCCAGTCGCCGAGGCCGCCCGCGGGGGCGATCCGGCCGGCCGCTGCGGCGTCCGCGGCGCCGCAGCGGATGAGCAGCCGCAGCCAGGCGGCCGCGTTGTTCTTGGACTCGGGGAACAGGTCAAGCAGCCCGGTGGCCTGATCGTCCGTCGGTGGGTGCGCGGTGAGCGGTCCGGCGGCGGCGTCGAGCAGCCGGTCGGGTACGGCCTTACCTCGGGCTGCGGCCAGCAGCCCGCCCAGCACCCGGGCTTCCTCCTCGGTGCCGAGGCCGGCGGCGCGGGCCGAGTCGCGGACCCGGCGAGCCAGGTCGGCGGGGAGCTCGCCGGGCGACGCCGCCCAGGTGACCAGCAGGCGGGCGAACTCGCGGTGTGCGTCGCCGGGTTCGAGGATTCCGGCCAGCCAGGTGCGGTGACCACTGAGTTCGGTGGCGGGCAGGGCGCCGAACCGGGCGAACAGCAGCACATTCGCCCGCCGCCAGTCGGGGTCGACGTGCAGCTGGTGGTCGCGTTCGGCGACGCGCGCCTGGCCGTAAGCGCGGGCGGCCGAGCGGCGGTGCGTCTCCAACAGCCAGTGGCCGATGGTGTCCCAGAACCAGGGCAGATGGGCCGTCGGCAGACCACGGGCCAGACTCTCCATATCGTCCACGAACCGGCCGGGCTTCTCCCAAGCTCGCCCCCGCTTCCGGTCGGCCTCGTCGAGCACGGCGCGCGCGGTGGGCTCGACGCCCGGCTCACGGGTGCGCGCCCAGTCGGCGTAGGTCTCGGAGATGCGGTGGTTCGCCGGGAGCGGGACGGGAGTGTCGGTGCGGCTGGTCATGCCCCCGATCGTGCCAGTCGGTACTGACATGACCGCCGTAGCCCCAGCATTGAACGCGAGCTCCCCCGACCGGCTCTGCCCGCTCACAAGCGCGCAACACCGATCGTCACACTGGTACGCGTCCACCTCCACCTCGGCGAGATGGACGCAGCCATCGATGCTCGCCTCCAATTGCTCACCGCCGATCCTGCCATCGGACCGGCTCGCCTCGTCCGCCAGCTCGAGAGGTTGCGGCTGTAGCCGCACTGCGGGAGCGCCTGCAGCACAGGCTCGTAGCCGCTTTGCAAGCACTCCCGGAGAGAGCACCCCGGTACCTGCACGACGGTGCCGACTTCGCGTGACACCTACCCCCGAATTACCCATCTCGTGCAGGGCCATCGCCTCGCAGCCCTCTGCTAACCCGCATCCACGACGAAGCGACAAGCCGCCGCTTACCAACTGATCTGCGGGCAGGCAGCAAGCAGACCGAGCCGAGGAGGTGAGAGCACCGGTATGCCGCTCGCACCCTCAGGCCGTGCATGCAGTTTCGGCCATGGCAATCGCGACCGGCGCCCCCTCCTCGCCACCGCCCATCGAGTGCACCTTTCGTGACAGCGCTTCGCCAGCCTCGCACTTCTACGGCGGCATAGGACTCCTGCCGGCCCAACTGCGGCCACAGAACATCACTGCCCTGTAGCGACGGGCCTCCGCAGTGGCGCACCTCATGGCACAGATCACGCCATCTCACCCCGAACTACGTTGTGCCTGCAACGTCGTATGGGACAGGATGTTCGATACACTACGGGGCGTGAGTGACGTGTGCGTTTGCCGTGACGGCGGAACCGCCCGCGGCGCACCACGCAATTGGGGATACACGGGGGTGGACTCATGAAGTTCGACATGGGAGACACGACGCTCGCGGTGCTGGGGAAGAGCACCGTGGGGTCCAGCGACGATCTCGGGACGCTGATCAGCCTCCTTGTCCAGGCGGCCGAGCCGCTGGAGGGCAAGTTCAACGGCGCGGGCAAGGCGACCTTCGACTCGTTCAAGTTGCGTGCGGACGAGATCACTTCGGATCTGAACGGGACACTGTCCTCGATCCTGGGCGGCCAGGCAGGCATGGACACCGCATTCGGCTCCGGTGACCAGGAGCAGTCCGACAACGCCCACCAGAACATGGGCGCGGCCAACTTCGACGGCGCCCGCTTCTCCGCCTGAGCCCGCTGAGCCGACCAGCTCGCACACCCAACACTTCGCACACAGGGGGAACTTCGCCATGGCTGGAACCCAGGACCGCCGCTCCTACGACACCGGCGCCTCGTCCGACGTACAGGGCGGCCTGCAGATCATCATCGGCCAGCTGGAGCGCGTGCTCGGCGACCGCGACCGCGCGGTGAAGGCCGCGATGGCCGACTACCAGGCCGACGGCGTCTCCGACGACTACCACGGCAAGGAAGTCCGCTGGAACAAGGCGGCCAACGAGGTACGGGAAATCATCCGCCTCGTGCGCACCACGCTGGAGCAGAACGACGGCACCGCACAGTCGACGCTCGCGCGGGCGCGCGCCGCCGTCGACAACATCGGCTGACTGGGCGCCTCCGGAGGGGCACTGAGGAGCCCGGCCATGTACAGCGGTGCGGGTGACGGGGATCGGGGATGAAGGGGGCTTGTTGTGACGGCTTGGGACATTGATCCCGCGGGAGTGAGCGGCGTTCTGGAGAAGGCGGGCACGGCCGCCGAAGGGCTTGCCAGCGTCGGCGGGCAGATGCAGGAGACCCTGCCGAGCGCGGCGAAGTCTGCGGGGACTGCGGTCGAGGGTGGGCGCGAAGGTGACGGCACGCAAGGGCCGGTGGCAGCCGCGCTGGGCGTGTTCTTCACCCAGTGGCAGAAGGACTTGACCTATATCGCCAAGCGCGCCGGGGGTTCGCTGAACGGCGCGGGCGAGGCAACCACCGCGTACATCAAGGGCGACCTGGACATGGCCGCTGACGCCCAGGCCGCCGCACTGAAGGAACCCAAGATCGACATGCCCGGCGCGGGCACCGGACAGGGCGGTGGGAAGTGAGCGATGCCAAGCTCATCGACTCCGCGGGGATCCCGCAGTTCACCGGGAACCTGGAACAGCTGGAACTGGATTCGGCGACCCTGACCGCGGAAGCGATCCTGTTCCGCGTCGATGGCGCGCTGGTCCACTCCAACTTCCAGGGGCTGTCCGCCTTCTACCAGGCCCCGGAGGCGGAGGAGCTGTTCGCCACCACCGCGCCGGTGGCCACCAAGACGGACGCGTTCGCCGACGACCTGGAGAAGGTGTCGCAGGCGCTCACCGCCTACGGGGACGAGGTACGTCCGCTGGCCGCCAGGCTCAAGAGCCTGCAGTCCGAGGCCAGCAGCTTCTACTGCAACGACGTCGCGGGCGACGAGGACTGGCGCGAGGACAAGGACAAGGTCCAGCACAACAACGACCTGTGGCATGACGTGAACACCACCATGGACGCGTTCTGGGCGGCCGAACGCGCCTGCCACAACAAGATCACCGCCCTGGTCGGCGGCATCCAGCTCAAGGCCGGCGACGGCGAGAGCAGCTGCGGTACATACGGCTACAAGGCCGAGGACCTCAACCACGCCGAGTCGACGCCCTGGGGTGCACCTGTCGACCGGGAGTACACCGGCTGGGCGGCCGTCGGTCACAACATCAAGAGCTTCGTGTGGGACGGCTTCATCATCGACGGCGTCGTCGGCACGATCAAGGGCCTTGGCACCCTGGTCGGCACGGACGGCTGGGCCGCCGCAGGGCAGGCCTGGACGGGGCTGGCCAAGCTGGCCACCGGGCTGGCCATCACCCTCAGCCCCGCCGGAGCCGCCTACTGGATGGCACCCAAGGACAAACTGCCCTCCTGGCTGCGCGATTCCCGCACAGCGGTCACCGAGACGGGCAAGGCCCTGATCGCCTACGACCAGTGGGGCAAGAACCCCGCACGTGCCGCCGGGGCGGTCTCCTTCAACGTCATCACCACCGTGGCGACCGGGGGTGCGGGCGCAGCCGCCAAGAGTGGTGCCGCCGCGAAGGCCATCTCGGTCGCGGGCAAGGCCGGTCGCCTGGTCGATCCCATCACCTACCTCGGCAAGGCCGGCAAGCTCGGCGCCGTCAAGGTCGGAGACCTCTTCGGCAGCCTGAAGAACCTCAATACCGGCACGTACAACGACATCCTGTCCGGACAGGGCAGACTCCAGCCAGACGGCACGGTCGTGAAGATCCCCGACCGCGTCGAGATCCTCCCGGACAACACCCTCAAGTACGTCACGGACAAGGGCGAGACCCGCTACCTCACCCGTGAGGGCGCACTCCTCGACGAGAACCACAAGGTGCTCGTCCAGCACGTTGAGCAGGTCAAGATCCAAAGTGCGACCCCCGAGCGCGTCGGCGAGCAGGCCGACACGCCCGCCCCGCGCGATCCAGTTCGTGAGCCGGCGATGGCTGGTGCCCGCGCCGGAGAGGGGGCGGCTGGAGCCGTCGGCCGAGCTGGGGACGACCTGCCTGGTGGCACGGCCCGTGATGCCTCTCAGAGGGCCGACAGCCACGTGCCGGGTGGCAGTGCTGGCGACCTGGGCCGCAGCGGCACAACTGGTCACGACACGCCTGCCGGATCACCGCACAATGATCCCCCTGCGCGCCAGGGCGGAACCGGCGCCATGCATGCTGGTGAGGGCCAAGGAGCTCACGCCGACGGAACGTCTCATGAGACTCCCGAACACGCGGGCAGTGACTTGGATGCACGCACTGGGCCTGGAACGGAGACGGGTGGCCACGGACCGGGCGAGGCGCCCGACAACGGCCCTTCAGGACCCATGGAACGTGGTGGTGAGGCCGAGCGTAAGCTCCGCGAGAGCATGCGAGGCATACCCAAGAACAACATCAAGCCTAAGGTATTGGAAAAAATCGTTACCAGGCTCGGACAGTATCCAGATGGGCGGGAAATCGCGGACATTATCACCTCTGGAAAACTGTCACAGAAGAACGGATTCAGGGATGTAGTGTCCATGCTGGGGTCCGGAATCAAGGGTCAAGACCTGCGCGCCATCGATCAGATTCGGCTCGGCAATCAGTTCCTTGAGAGCGGTTTGCGCGAAATCGAATTCGAGGTCAAAAACCAGGCGATCAAGGCGGACATTGACGTCAGAGTGGTTGATGACGCGGGGCATAGCTACGGCTATCAGATGAAACGTTTGGACAATCCCAAGAATCCTCTCGAATCAATCGCGAAGCCGGACAACCTTGGGCAGTTGTCCAAGTCGGTCGGCGCCGACACCAAGGTCATGCTCGTAGACGGACAGGGGAAGATCGCCGACTGGGAGGCCAGAGGCATCCCCGATGAGCTCTTGCAGATACACCGCGGCGAGCACCCCATCAAGAGCGAGAAGGGGCGTGGCATCCTATTTGTGCTCCGGCTCGACGACGGAACGATCGTGATTCCGCCGGGCTCCAAGGTTGACCCGCGAGGTGTGCTGTGATTACGACGATTCCCGTTGGCAGTTGGTCCTGGGAGACCAAGTCCCAGCCCCACGACGAGCATCCCGCAGCCCGAGGCGTGGCGGTCGCGCTCGGTGCATGGAAGGTCCTCCGAGACGAGGGTATCGCCGCTGGCGATGCGTCGGTCGATATCTTCGCCACAGAAGAGGGAGGCGGCGTAACCCTGTTCAGCGTGAAGAGGGTCAGCGTGCCCGACCAGGACTCGCGAGCCTATGCTGAACTACTCCAACTTCTACGCTCTGAGGGCGGCAGAGCGGCGCACATCGGCGTGACGACGATTGATCTCTTCGCGCCGGGGGTGTGCCTGCGCCAGGGGGTGCCTCACCGGGTTGAAAAGCTCTTCATGCTCTCAGTCGACACATGGAGCAACGGTGCGGGAACGGTTACGCTCCGCACGTTCTCCGATGCATGGATGTCCCACAGCCTGCGAGGCTACAAACAGACGGAAGTTCAAGCAGAGAACGCCCCGCGACTCAGCCGTGCTCTCGCAGGGATCTCCCGCCTTACCGAAGCAGACATTTCACCAGGGGATGCCACGTCTTTTGGTATTCCTACAGAGGTCGGATTCGAAGATCTACCGGATGATGATCCCGACCTGTTGGACTCCTGGTACATGTTCGAGATCCCAAATCGAACTGAGAGGCTCCGGGCGCAACTTTCCTCGGATGCACCGCAATTCGAAGCCGAGACTGATGCACCGGTCGAGTTCCTGGAAGTAGCGATCGGCGAGGGCGTCATCGGCTACGTCTGGGGCGCCGACCGCGAGGATGCAGCAGGCTACGAACCTCGCACACCGGCAGGTGATGTGGCACTCGACGCTGCAGCGGTATGGCTCAAGAAACTGAGTGCGTCAAAGATGGGCGGGCTGTCTCCGTCTCAAGCTCTGGAAAACCTGACGTCATGGGTTGGCGACTCGCGAGCGGGTTCCATCGTGCCTGGTTCGTCAAAGACGGCGGCGTCGTTGGAGGATCTTCAGGAGCTCTCAGGACGCGAGTAGCGAACGACGCGTCTCGTAGCCGAGTCGGTGACTCTCGGACGCAAGAAACACAAGGTCTCGGAGCGGTAGAAAGAAGCTGTGGCAGCCCAGGATTACGACAGTCAGTTGCTGGAGTCGGTGTCTGTTCGACGTCGGCGGCTGCGGGATGCCCTGTTGTTCGGGGCGCAGCGGCAGCGGCGTTCAGCGGATGAGCGGTTGGGGAAGGTTTTCGCCGGGGTTGTGATCGCGGCGGTCTTGTGTGCCGGGTGTGTGGGCTGGTCGTTCATCTCCCACCGTCTTATCGGCAAGAGCCCGTACGGATCGTCAGTTCCGTCCTCTTCGCCTTCGGCACCAGTGGTCACCCCTTCTCCTCTACCTTCCTCCTCTCGATGATTGGTTCGAACGCGTGATACCTGCGGGACCCATGAGCCGCACAAGTGGTCCGAGTCGTACAGCGCTCAGCCGGGTCACACTCGTCGGCGAGGGACGGCGGGTAGACCTCGTCCTGCCGTCTCAGGAGCCGATCGGGCGGCTTCTGCCGGACATCTTGCGGCTGTTGGACGATCGTGTGGACGCGCAGCCGATGCTGCGGCATCTGGTGACGGCGGATGGTTCGGTACTGGCGCAGGACGGCACGCTGGAGTCGGCCGGTGTGCCGGACGGTGCGGTGCTGCGGCTGGTTCGGGTGGAGGATGCTCCGTCGGCACCGGTGGTACATGACGTCACCGATGAGGCTGCCGATGACTTGGATGTGCGGGCGTGGCGGTGGCGGCCTGCGGCTCGGCAGGTGGTGGCGGGCGCGGCCACGGTTGGATGGGCCGTCGTGGCCGGGGTGTTGGCGCGAGGCGAGTTCGACGCGTCGCGCGTGGGTACTGCGCTGCTGGCCACCGCTGTCCTTGCGGCTCTCGGCGGGGCCTTGTCCGGACGTGCCCGGCGGACGAGTCTGGCCGCCACATTGATCGTCGTAACCGGTGCTCTGGGTGTGTTCGGCGCCTGGTCGCTCGGCGATGCGTATGCCTGGCCCGGCACCCTGCGGCTGGCGGGTGTCGCCGGTGCCCTGGTCGTGGCGTTGACTCTGTCGGGGTGGTTCTCGCCACTGGGGCGGGGCGGGCTGGTGGGCGCTGCGGCGCTGGCCGGGTGCGTCGCGTGCTGGGAGGTGGCACTCGCCCTGCAGTCGGGCGGCGGCACGGAGGCCGAGACGGCTCATGCGGCGGCATTGCTGACGGTCGTGTCGGTGGTGGCGCTGGGTCTGCTGCCGCGCCTTGCGATGATGGCATCCGGGTTGTCGGGATTGGACGACCGGCGCTCCGGTGGGGTGTCGGTGAGCCGCTATCAGGTGTCTTCCGCTCTGGCGGCCACGCATCGTGGGCTTGCGATCGCCACGGTCGTGTCGGGTGTTTCCGCTGCGGTCGCGGGGGTGTTGGTGTTGCGCGTCGGGTCTGTGTGGACGGTGCTGCTCGCGGGGGCCGTCGCGGTGGTGCTGGCGTTGCGGGCGCGTGCCTTTCCGCTGACTGCAGAGGTAGTCGCGTTGCTGACGGCCTCGGCGGTCGTCGCCGTACGGCTTGTATGGGTGTGGGTGGAACAGTCCGGTGCAGTGGGGCCGCTGGCTCTGCTCGTGGCGTTCACGGCCGTCCCCCTCATGATCTTGGTGGTGCAGCCCGCTGAGCATGTGCGGGTGCGGCTGCGGCGGGCCGGGGATGTGATGGAGTCGGTGGGGGTGATTGCTCTGTTGCCCCTGACGATCGGGGTGTTCGGCGTGTACGGGCGTCTGCTCGACACCTTCGCGTAGGGATGGCGGCCATGGTTGAAGGGGACTGGCAGCGAGATGTGCTGCGGGAGCTGGGAACGGCTTCCGCGGAGTCCACTGCCGCACTGCGTCTTGCTGCTTCCGAATCTCTCGGGCACCCCCGGTCAGCTCCTCAGCCACCAGCACCAGCACGGTCGCAGCGACAGGAGCGGCCCACCCCTGCGGCGCAGGATTCGGTGCCTGTGCCCCGCGGTGTCCAAGATCCCCGTGTCTCTGTACCGGCGCCGGAGTCCGTGCCGACTGTCGATCCACGTCTCGCGCGTGCTCTGGGCGCCCCGCAGCACGGCGATTCGGCGGCGCGGCGGACGGGACGAACTCTGCGTAAACTCGCGGCCTCTGCCGGGCAAGAGGTCGCCGAACAGACGCGGTTGGCGCGTGACATCCAGCAGCCGGTCACCACGGGCCGGGTCGTCGCTGTCACCTCTATACGGGGCGGGGTGGGCAAGTCCACCGTCTCCGCGCTGCTCGGACGTACCTTTCAGCACTACCGGCACGATCCGGTACTCGCGCTCGAGGCCGACACCGCACTGGGCACCCTGCCCGTACGGATGGGTGCGGAGTCGGTGCGCTGGGCGTGCGCCGACTTGGCAGAGATCCTCTCCCCCTCCATGCAGCTCACCGACATCACCGGCTATCTGGTGCCGGTGGCCGATGGCGGGTGGCTGTTGCCCGCCGGTCAGGGGCGGGTCGGTGCCCCGCTGGATGTACGCACCTACCGGACGGTGACTCTGGCGCTGCGCCGGTATTTCGCGGTGACGGTGGTGGACTGCGAGTCGCTGCCGGGCGAGGTGGCGCGGACCGCGATGGACACCGCTCACGCCCGCGTGGTGGTCGCCCCGATGACCGCCGAGGGGGTCAACGGAACCCGCGTCGTGCTGGACTGGCTGGCCCAACTGCCGCACTCCGCGCTGGCGACCACGGTGGTGGCGCTGACGGCGAACTCGCCCGATATGACGCTTGATCTGAAGGCGGCCACGGCGCATCTGCGGGAGACCGGGGTGGGTGTGGTGGCCCTGCCCTATGACCGTCATCTGGCCCAGGGCGGCCCCATCCACACCGCCATGCTCGGCCAGAGTTCCCGCGATGCCGCGGTCCGGTTGGCCGCCGAGGCGATACAGAGAGCTGTGAGAGTGCGATGACTCAGCACCTTGTCCACCGCCCCGCCCGCTCCACTCGTCCTCTGGCCCCGGCCGAGCCGCGGACCATCGAGCCGCCGCCGAATCTGCCCGAGGGCAAGATGGGCAGTGCGGCGACTGCGCTCCTTCCGATGGCCGGGGTGATGGGGTCGGTGGTGATGATGACCGTGATCCGTAACAGCCAGTTCGCGGGGATCGGCGCCGTAGTGCTGGTGTTCGCGCTCCTGGGCGCGGTCGCCTTGTTCCTCTCCCAGCGGGGCAAGGCCCAGCGCACCCGGCGCGCGCAGCGTGAGCGGTACCTGGAGTATCTGGAGGAGCAGCGCGAGGAGTTGGCGGCTGTCGAGCAGGAGCGCCGGGCGATGGCCCGGCTGCTGTCTCCGGCGCCGTTGGCGTTGTACGACCTGGTGCGCGATCCGGCGCGGTTGTGGGAGCGGCGGCGTGCGGATGCGGATTTCCTGCGCGTGCGGGTGGGCACCGGGGACGTACCTGTGCAGGAGCTGGGGATCGGGCAGAACACTGCCGGGGGTGTACTGACGCCGCCGGATCCATTCATGCTCAATGAAGCCCGCGCCCTGCAGGCCCGGTACGCCGTGACGGCGGACTGTCCGCTAACGGTGCCGCTGGACCGGGTCGGGAACGTCAGCATCGTCGGGGACCGCGAGGGAGTGCTGCGCGTTGCCCGCACTCTGTTGACCCAGGCCGCCGTCACACACGCGCCGGACGATGTGGCGATCGCCCTCGGGGTGCCCGGTGACCAGCTTCCCGAGTGGGAGTGGGCGAAGTGGCTGCCGCACGCCCTGGATGACCAGGCGGGCGAGGCAGCGGGAGATGCACCAGTAGCCGCAAGGCGTATCGCACCGGATCTTTCCCAGCTGGCCCGGCTGCTCGGCCCGGACCTGCGGCGACGCGCGTCGTACGCGGCGGAGGTACGGCGCGGTCTTTCCGGCAAGGACGCACTGAAGCTCACCGACCGGCTCGTGGTGATCAGCGATGAGTACGGGGAGAACGCCGTCGAGCTTCCGCGTCCCGACGCGGCGGTCGGCCTGGCCGAAATGGGTGTGACGGTGCTGCACCTGCTGGAGCAGCAGGTGCACGAGCCGGATGAGGTGAGCGTGCGGATCACCGTCGACGCCGACCAGATCGCCGTCGAGGATCTGCGCGTCCCCCATCTCCGGGCCGCAGAGGGGACATCGGATGAGCTGAGCGTCGCGGGTGCGGAAGGGCTGGCCCGCCTGCTGGCCCCGCTGCGCCTTTCCGCCGAGTCCGCCGCCGAGGGCACCCCCGTCTCCGGCCCTGTCGACTTCCCTACCCTCCTGGGCATCGAGGACCCGGCCGCGCTCGACCTCGACAAGCTGTGGGCGCCGCGCGGCGAGCGTGACTTCCTGCGGGTGCCCATCGGCCTCAACGACCACCACGAACCTGTGCTGTTGGACCTCAAGGAGTCCTCCGAGCTGGGCATGGGCCCGCACGGTCTGTGCGTCGGCGCGACCGGATCCGGCAAGAGCGAACTGCTGCGCACCCTGGTCCTGGCCCTTGCCGCCACCCACTCCCCCGAGGACCTGGCGCTGGTCCTGGTCGACTACAAGGGCGGCGCCACCTTCGCCCCCTTCACCCAGCTCCCGCACGTCGCCGGGGTCATCACCAACCTGGAGAACCAGGCCGGGCTGGTCGAGCGCGTCCACACCAGCCTGGCCGGCGAGGTCAAACGCCGCCAGCAGGTCCTCAAGGACGCCGGGAACATCGCCGACATCGGCCACTACGCCGCCCTGCGCGAAAAGCAGCCCGACCTCGAAGCGCTGCCGCACCTGTTCGTCGTCATCGACGAATTCGGCGAACTCCTCACCGCCAAACCCGACTTCATCGACCTGTTCCTCTCCATCGGGCGCATCGGCCGCTCGATCGGCGTGCATCTGCTGCTCTCCAGCCAGCGCATCGAATCCGGCAAGCTCAAGGGTCTGGAGACCTACCTCTCCTACCGCCTGGGCCTGCGCACCTTCTCCGCCGACGAATCACGCACCGTCCTGGACACCGTGGATGCCTTCCAGCTGCCGCCGCTGCCGGGCTTCGGCTACCTCAAGGTCGACACCTCCACCTACGAACGCTTCAAGGCGGGCTACGTCTCCGGCGCCCACCGCGGCCCCACCCTCCACAACAAAGCCAAAGATGAACCCCTGGCCTGGCCCTACCCCACCTTCAACACCGGCCAGGACCCCACCACCGGCACGCCGGACGAACCCGCGATGCGGGAGCGGGAGACCGGCCCGACCGTCCTGACCGCCATGGTCGACCAGCTGTGCACCGCTGCCCCTCCTGTGCGCCGCATCTGGCTGCCGCCGCTGCCCGCCGCGATCACCCTCGATGCCGCCGCCGGACCCGTACAGGCCTCCGAGCGCGGCCTGCATCTGGCCCAGCGGGGCGAGGCGATGCGCGTGCCCCTGGGCGTCCTGGACGACCCGGCCCGGCAGTGGCAAAAACCCTGGATCCTGGACCTGACCGTGGCCGGCGGGCATGCCGCCGTCATCGGCGGCCCGCAGTCCGGCAAGACCACCCTGCTGCGCACCCTCGCCCTCTCCCTGGCCCTGACCCACACCCCGTACCAGGCCGCCGTCTACGGCCTGGACCTGGTCGGCGGCGGCCTGACCGCTCTGTCCGGGCTGCCGCACGTGGGCGGCATCGCCGGCCGCGCCGACCACGAGCGCGCCGCCCGCACCGTCGCCGAGGTACGCGCCCAACTCGCCCTGCGCGAAGAACTCTTCCGCGAACACGGCATCGACTCCGTCGACCAGCTGCGCCACCTGCGCGCCCGAGGCAAGCTGACCGAACTGGGCTCGACCGACATCGTGCTGCTCATCGACGGATTCGGCGCGCTGCGCGACGAGTTCGCCGAGCTGGACGACACCGTCGCCGACCTCCTCAAACGCGGCAGCGGCTACGGCATCCATGTCGTGGCGGGCATGCTGCGCTGGAACGACGTGCGCATCGCCACCCAGTCCATGTTCGGCTCCCGCGTCGAGCTGCGCTTGAACGACCCCTCCGATTCGAGTGTCGACCGCAAACTCTCCGAGACGCTGAGCGCGGACACCCCGGGCCGGATCCTGACCGACGCCAAACTCTTCGCCCACACCGCCCTGCCCCGCATCGACGGCCAGCCCTCCACCGGCGACCTGGGCCCCGCCCTGGAACGCGCCGGACGCACGCTGCGCGCCAGCTGGCACGGCGAACTCGCCGCCCCCGTCCGGGTGTTGCCCACCGCCCTGCCCGCCACCAAGCTGCCCTCGACCGCTGCCGAGCCCTCGCGCATCCCGCTCGGCGTCGACCAGGACAACCTCGCCCCCGCCTTCCTGGACCTGACCGGACCCGACCAGCACCTGCTGATCCTGGGCGACAACGAGTGCGGCAAGACCAACCTGCTCAAGCTCATCACCGGCCAGCTCATCGACCGCCACAGCGACGAGAACCTGGTCTTCGGCGTCTTCGACCCGCGCCGCGGCCTGCGCGGTGTCGTCCCCGAGCCCTACCGCGGCGGCTACGCCCACAACGCCAAACTCGCCACCGCCCTGGCCACCGGCATCGCGGGCGAACTGGAAAAGCGCCTGCCGGAGACCGCCGACCCCGACACCATCACCGACGGACCCGCCTTCACCGGACCCCGCATCGTCATCCTCGTCGACGACTACGACATCCTCACCACCGCAGGCCAACAACCCCTGACACCCTTCCTGCCCTACATCTCCTCCGCCCAGGACATCGGCCTGCACTTCATCGTCACCCGCCGCGTCGCCGGATCATCCCGCGCCCTGTACGAGCCCTTCCTCACCACCCTGCGCGAAACCGGCACCACCGCCCTCCTCATGACCGGCGACCGCACCGAAGGCCAGCTCTTCCCCGGCCTCTACGCCTCCACCCAACCCCCAGGCCGCGGCACCCTCATCCGCCGGGGCCGCCGACACCAACTCATCCAGACCGCCCTCGCCCATAACAGCGAAGACGCCGAAGCCCCGGAAGAGACACCACACCCGTGACCAAGGACGTCATCGCCCTCACCCCCACCATGCCCGACACCTGGGCTCTCCTGGCAGGCCTGTACGCAGGCGGCCCCGACCTTGAGATCGGAACGGCTCACGACGGCGCGGTCATCCAGCTCCGCACCCCCGCAGGCCGCCCCCTCGTCTCCGTCGAAGCCCCGCTCCTGGTCCACCTTCCCGGCGAGGCCCAGCGCCTCCTCGGCCCCGGAGCCCTCGCCCCCGAGGCCCCGTTCTGGTGGACCGAGGCCCGCGCCTCCACAGCCATCCCCGAAGCCGAACCCCTCGCGGGTTCTCTCTGCGGTCGCCTCGCCACGCTCCTCGGCGGCACCACCTGGCCTCCCTCCGCGGCCACCACCCAGGTCATCCCCACCCCCGACGACGCAGACGAAGCCGTCACCGCACACCCCGCACCCGACGGCACCCTGCCCGCAGTCGACGTACTCACCGACTCCACCGCCGTCGTCATCGCCGACCGCCCCGTCATCCCGCTGACCGCCTGGCTCTCCGACATCCTGCGCGCGACCACCACATCCGGCCGCGCCCTGCACATCGTCACCCCACACCACGCCCGCCTCAGCCTGCCCTTGCGCACGGCCCTGACCGGCGCCCCCAACCGCTGGGTCATCCAGCACCCCGACTGCGGCTACTACGACGGCCTCTCCGGTGCCATCCTGCGCTGGCAGGACGGCACCTTCGCCCCTGCCCTCACCGCCGACGGCCAGGCCACCGTGGCCGCACCCTTCGCCCAGCCCGGAACCGGCACCGAGCGCCAGCTCATCGTCTCCTTCCGCACCCACCACGATGCCGAAGCAGACCTCGTCCTCGGCCGCCCCCTCGAGACTGCCTGGCACCGCCTCGCCGGAACCCCGCCCACCGGCTGGGGGCCCGCCGAACCCATCAACCTCCCCTGGTCAACCCGCCAGTTGACCGAACTGGCCCAAGACCGCGCCCCCGACCCCACCCACGTCCTCGCCGTCGGCCACCCCGACCACCCAGCCATCGCCACCCTCCGCATCACCCGCACCAAAACCGGCATCGCCCAGGACACCACCCTCGCCCTCGGCTACGACGAGAGCCAAGCCCCACCCCTGGACACCATCGAGGCCCTCGCAGAGACCCTCCTCAACGAGCACGGACTCACCACCATGCTCACCTCCATACGCCGCGCCCGCCGAGACCTGACCATCCCCCCGCAGTTCGAAGCCCCGCCCATCCCCACCGCCTTCACCCTGGGCCCCTCCGAGGTACGCGACATCGGCCTCACCCACGCCCGCCGCCCACCCCTCAACCTCCGCCCCACCCAGCTCGGCACCACCAGCCGCCCCGCGCTCCACTACCCCCTGGGTGACGGCACCGACGCCAAAGCCTGGACCACACTCGACAAGCTCACCACCCACCTCAAGAAGGCATAGAAGCCCTACCAGCCGGGTCACATCTGCACCGAACTCCACAGGTCACCTCCCCTGAGCGCACTTGCAGGCAGCTGTGAGACTTCCAGGGCGGACCTGACTAGCATGAGCGGTATGTCGCAGGGCATCGTGCAAGGGTGAACGCATTGACCTTCACCGAGCAAGAAGACCACTGGATCTTGGGTCTTCAAGGCCTGGATGTCACCAAGATCAGCATCGACCATCAGCTGACTCTTCTGCTGGGGTCAGATGCCTGGGTCGTTCTGGAAGGCCCATGTCGGCTCTCACAGGGGGCGGCCTCTGGGGAAAATCCACAGGAGATACTGGATCCGGGGCGACAGGACGTGACGGCAGCCCTGGCCCTGTTCGGTGCCAAGGTCGCATCAGCCGTTGCCTTCAAGACCGGCTCGCTGCAGCTGGTCTTCGACAACGGTCTGCAACTCTACTGCCCGGAAGACCCGTTGTTCGAAGCCTGGCAGGTGACAGGTCCGGGAGACTGGCGGTTTGTGTCATCGCCGGGTGGGGAGCTTGCCGTGTGGCCCGGCTCCGTAGCGTCCGAAAGACGCAGCGATGGACGTCGAAGTCCTGGAGAGCCTTCTGGCCCGGCGGACTTGATGTGCCGCATTGGACCGATATCCCTGGCCAGTGGTCGCGGGCCGGACCCGGCGGGCAACGACGAGCGGCGCTAATTCGTCGGTCTAGCGTGTGCTGTTCGGAGACCCATCGCCCCTGGTCAGGCTGCGTATACGTACTCGTTGATCACACCGCCGAGTATTCGAGTGCGTAGAAGCCGGTGCGTTGACGGGCTGGGTGCCGGGTGCTTGGGCGAGGGGAGGGAGTTGTCGGCGAGCCTGGTGGGGACGATGACCGTTGTCATGCCGGGCGTACGCATCGAGGACGTGCCGGGCGTGGAACTCGTTCCAGAGCAAGAGATGGTCGAGGACCTCGCGCCGCAGGGTGCCAATGACCCGTTCGCAGTGGGCGTTCATCCGAAGGGCCCGCGGTGCGGTCCTTAAGGCCTGGATGCCGTCGGCCGCGAAGACCGCGTCGAAGCATTCCGTGTACTTCGCGTCCCGGTCTCGCAGCAGGAAACGCAACCCTGACCGGAGGGCGCCAGTACATCCTCGCCGTCATCGAGCACGCCACCCGCCGCATCCGCGTCCTCGGCACCACTGCCCACCCCACCGCGGCCTGGGTCACCCAGGCCGCCCGCAACCTGGCCATGGACCTGACGGACACCCAAGCCACCGTCACCTACTTGATTCGGGACCGGGACGCGAAGTACCCCGCCCTCTTCAATGAAATTCTGGCCGACGCCGGAATCCAAGTCGTCCTCACCGGCGTCCGTATCCCGCGCATGAACGCGATCATGGAACGCTGGGTCCAGACCTGCCGCCACGAACTGCTGGACCGCACCCTCATCTGGAACAAGCGCCATCTGCGCCACGCACTTCGCCAGTTCGAACGGCACTACAACCTTCACCGACCCCACCAAGCGATTGATCAGGCAGCACCCCTGCGCGCCACCCCCGAACCACTCACCCGCACACAGATCACCCACCTCGACGTACACCGAAAAGATCGCCTCGGCGGAATTCTGCACGAGTACCAACACGCCGCTTGAACTGCATGGATGGAGTTTTCGGCAGGCGCAGCGTCGGACACGCGCTCGGGGTCACGGACACCGCGCACGCCGCGACGTGGCACATGGCAGGTCTGATCGAGCAGCTTCATGCGCTGCGCGCCAATCAAGTTGAGCGGCTTCGGCACCGAGAGCTGAACGCGAGCCCGGTGAACCCAGGCGAGTAGCCCACCGTATGACGAAGGCCCCGCCCGGAACAACCAGGCGGGGCCGCTATGCGACGTGGCTACTTCCCGATCCGCCACTCCACCGGCTCATCCAAATCCTCAGGCGAATACACCAACCGCTCCGCCCGCCCCGACAGCGGCACCTCGAACGTCACATTCCCCCGAACGCAGTCCCCGCCCTTCACCTTCGCGTCCGCCGGATAGAGCGGCTCCGGTAGGCCGGCACTCACATGCGTTGCCTCCATCCGCGTCCCATCCGGATACGCGAGCGTCCACGCGAATGGACTCACGGGGAACGCTTTGGTGCCCTGGTTGCACACCTTCACCTCCGCCAGCGCCCACTTCTGCCCGTCCGACTGCAACCCGGGGTCACCGGTGATGCCCTGGTCTTTGAACACGAGTGCGGTCGCGGAGAAGTCGCGGCCGCCGACGCTGATGTCGGCGGTGTCGCCGAAGCGGAAGGTTTCCTGCCTTGGTGACGGGGTGGAGCTCGGCGTCCTGGATGCTGAGGGTTTGCCTGTGGCTTTGGCGACGGCGGGCTTGGCCGATTCGGATGAGCAGCCGGTGGTGAGACCTGTGAGTAGGCAGGTGGCGAGCAGGGCGGTGGCGGTGCGGCGCATGGTTCCCCCAGGCGTGTGTGAGGCCCGGAGCGTAGCGGCGTGGAGCGCAAGCGGGGCGGGAACGGCGAAGCCCCGCCGCGGGTACGGTGAGGCTTTGCTCCTGGGGCCGGTCAGACGTTGCAGAAGCCGGAGGACTTCAGCGCGTCGTTGATCTTCGCGCCTTGGGCTTCAGTCGTCGTCACGTCCTTGTACGTAAAGCGCTGCGACGCTGACCAATCGAGCCGCTGCGCTTTGCCGTTGATCGCCATGCACTGATTGCGCGCGGCATCGACGGCCTTGTCCTCGTGGCGGACCACGTCCGGCGCCGCGGCTGCCAGGGCTCGGAGGAGCTTGGCGCGCTCGGCGGCGGCGGGCTCGGACGGGAGGCCTGCCGATTGGGCGGCCTCGTCCTTCTGCTTCTGGGTCGGTTCCGAGGCGGTGGTGCTCGGTTTGATCTTCGGCTTGCTGTCGGCCTCGTCGTTGCCGGCCGAGCAGGCAGTGAGCGCGAGGGTGGCCGCGGTGAGTAGAACGGTGGCGGTAGTGCGGCGGTTCATGGTCCCCCCAGGGATGTTGAGCTGAGGGGCCATCATCCGTGAATTGTGGGGGAAGTGTGCACTCTCGTGACTAACCTGTGACGGTCACCATTTTCGGGCACGCGAAAGCCCCGCCCTCCCAGAGAGCCGGGCCTCATCACGACGACAGCAACGCTAATCGCCCAAGCCCTCCACCATCTTGAGCTTGTCGAACTGCCCGTCCTTGTCTGTCCACCCCAGACCATCGATCGCCTTGGCCATGAGTAGCGCGGTGTAGTCGTTATCCGAGAGCGGCTCGCACGCCTCCGGGCGGCTCTTCCCGCCCTCCTTGGTCTTCTTCTCCACAGCGTTTGACGCGTCCTTGGCCACGCCTGCATACCCCGAACGGACCATGCCCGCGAGCGTCTTGTCGAGTGCATCGACCCTGTGCGTGCCGAGAACCCCATCCGCGCAGGCCACTCAAGCCGTAAGCCGAGGGCATCGAGCCGGCACCCGACCGAGCCAACACCACCTGGACCGCTTTCCTGCGCTCCCAGGCCGACGCCCTCCTGGCGACGGATTTCATCGAGACCGTCACCCTGGCCTGCAAGCGCCCCTCACCGGGCCATGACATCGAGGATCCCCGCACAGCGGAGGAAGAGACCGCTGAGGACGAGGAACTGGCCCGCGTTCGCGCCGTTCTGACCCGCCACGAGGCGGGCAAACTCACCGAACGCAAAGCCCAACGTGAGGTCCGCTCCCTGCTCACCACCCGCACCCGCAACTGGGCACCGCGAAATCCTCCCTGAGTGTACGAGGATTTGGGCAAGGAGCCGGTGGACCGCCCCGTCCTAGAGGCCTGAGCCTGCGCCAACTTCGCGTATCTGCGGGCGATGCCCCACCGCCTGCGCTTGCTCCGCGAGGGACAAAAGCCGTCCCTCTCCCGACAATACGCCGCCGCTCGCATCCCCCACGCGTGCTGCCGCGAACACCTGGGGAGCCCCCGGTCTGCTGCCGCCAAGGCTCCTCCTCATTGGTCAGGCCAGCCCCAGCTCGCCTTCGCTCTCCTACACTGCCACTAAACATGCACAATGGGGTCGTGCTAGAGCTCGTCCACGGTAGCTTTACGGTGAGGCTGTCAGGGCGCTTACGCGAGCGTCCAGCATGTGGCGCATAATGATTCCCATGAATGAGCGCGCACCGGTAGACAAACAGGGCCTACTTCACTTCCTGAGAGATTGGTACGGCGACCCAACATCACCTAGCGCCAAGGCGAAGAGCTCCCGTTCGGCACCGAAAGAGCTTATCGAGTGGCATGAAATCTCGACACAGTGGGATGGGCGGATCACTTCTCATAACTACGCCATTCCGCTTCCAGAGCTCGAGGTGCACGACGGCAAGGTCCCGTTCTGGGTGGAGAACCAGGGAACTTGGCTTTGGGCCTTCGATCCCGACGATCAAGACCACCTCGTCTACGAGCAGGAGCCGTCAGGCGATCCGGCACCTTGGGCTCCCACCAGTGAGAGCCTTCCAGAATTCCTGATCCATGCCACTGTTATGGAGGCAATTCTGGGCGCACCAGCGAGGAAGATCGCAACAGGAGTGGACGCGGAATGGCTCCTCACACGAGAAAATGTAAGCCCTCTCCCGTCACCCCCATGGAATTGGCCTGCGCGAGAATCGCGCATTCTCCTGGGTGAAGATTGGCTCGCATTGGTCCACCCCAGTGATGAACCTGAACTAGGTTACGACATTACGCTTGCAGCAATTACTCCTGAAAATTTGCTCTGGGCAGAGACGACCCCGGGAATCGAATGGCGATCATACGCGGACTCTCAGGACTACACGACCGATGAACCGCTCCCGTGGTGACTGATAGAAGCCAAACCAAACTGGGGGCCAGTCCGTGAGGGCTGGCCCCAGTTTGCGAGCCAGGCTCAGTCGGGAAGCCCCACATACTTCTCGATCTTCCGCGGGGATGGTGGAACTACCCACAGCTGAGTGCCTTCTGGCAACATGTCAGGCAAGGTACTTCTACACGTTCCACACGCACCAGTCGGGTAGTCGATGTAGAGGACCGCTTTTCTGATTCCGGGATTCGATCGCAGGAATGCCGCAGTGTGCGTCTCTACGTGGTTCGCGTTAGCCTTTGTCCGGCCCGGGAGGCCCCGAAGGAGTTCAGACTGTCCACCAGGACCACTGATCATCGGAAGTTGATCGCCAGCGACGTCAAGAATTCCTACTGTGCGGCGATCATAATCCTTGGGCAGTCGCTTCAGCGCGTCGCTTAGCGCCTCCCTGCCTGCGGCGCTTCTGGCTGCACCCGCAGCCAACTTCTTCCCAATTCCGCCGACCCCACCGACATCAATAGTTCCGGTCCTTGGGGCACACGCCATATCGTCTATCGGGCAGTTATTTTTGGGGAACAGTCGCCTCTTAGTTTCTTCCCAATCTCCCTGTAGAGCCGAGACGAGAGGACCGTCTGGCACTAGGCGGCTAAGGAAGTCCAGGACCCTTGACCTTCCGGCGTCAGGGTAAGGGCCAGGTACCGGGGCTGGGTTGGCACTGGGGGAGGGGTGCGGACCGCTGTAGCCGCCGCCACCGCCTCGGTACCCTCCGCCACCGCCGCCGCTGCCCTTGCTGGTTACAGTGCCCTTCTTCTTATTGCCCTTGTGGTAATCGCCGTGGCGGTCTATCCAGTCTTCTTCGGACCTGCAGTAGTCGCCAGCGCACTCCTTCAGCCCTGTGGGATCGCTGAAGGTAAGGGGGTTGTTGCTGCTGTAGGCGTAGCCGTTGATCTGCTGGGGGTTCGTCAGATCCATGATCGGGTCGACGGAGATGAACCGACCGGTGGTGGAGTCGTATTCGCGGGCACCGAGGTGGGTGAGCCCTGTGGATTTGGTGTCGTCGGTGCCGCCCACGAAGCCCTTGGTACCGGGCCAGGACTTCGGTGCTTCGCCGCGCGGGCCGCCGAACGGCAGCGTGCGGCGCTGAGTGAGGGACAGGTCGTTGGCCTTGATGGAGAGTTGGCCGGTGCCCTGGTGGTCGGCGGTGGTGAAAGTGACGGTGCCGTTGTCTTCCTTGACGGCCTGGTGGCCGCCGCCCAGGGGGGTGTAGCGGGTGGCCTTGGCCTTGGTTGCTCCCTGGGGCAGGGTGACTTCGGTGTGGCCGAGGTAGAGGGTGCTTTCGGTCGGGGTACGTGCGATCAGGCGGTTGCCCTCGGTGTCGTAGACATACTCGGTGACCTTGTCCTTCTCGCCCTCGACGGGTTCGGTGACCTTGGCGAGGTGACCTTCGGCGTCCCAGGCCAGCTTCTGCGTATCACCGCGCAGTGTGCGGGTGTTGGTGTTACCGGTCTCGTCGTACCCGTAGGAGTCCTGGGTAGCAGTTCCGCCGGGGAGGTGCGTGGTGACCGAGGTCAGGGTGTGCGGCTGCGGGTCACCCGGCTTGGGGTATTCGTAGTCGCGCTGGGTGTTCTTGGTGCTGTTGCCGCTGGTGTCGTGGAGGGTTTCGGTGAGGCGGTTGCCCGCTTTGTCGTAGGTGTAGGAGTGCCAGTAGGGCGCGGGGCCGCCGGTCTTGTCGCCGGCTGGGGCCGTGGCGCAGGTCTTGTCGCCCTGGGTCCATGCCTCGGTCATGCGCCGCAGGTAGTCGTAGGTGAAGCACTGGGTGTCGGTGCCGGTGCGGGAGACGTCCGAGACGGACAGGACGTTGCCCGCCTGGTCGTAGCCGTAGGTGTCGAGCTGGTCGACGCCGGGCTGGTCCTGGCGGTCAATGCGGGAGGTCGCCAGGCGCTGGGTGCCCCACTCGTAGGTGTTGGTGGCCCAGGTCTTCTTGCCTCCCCCGGTGCTGCCCAGTGCGTACTGAAGCGGCTTGCCGGTGAGCGAGTAGCTCGTGTCGGTCTGGAAGCCGTCTCCCAGGACGGATATGGGGCGCAGTGTCTCCTTCTGGTAGGTGGTGGTGTAGCTGCCTCCGGGCAGTGAGCCCGCGGCGGAGTAGCTCACGGTGCCCACCAGACCGGAGGGCAGGTAGTCGGTGCCGGTCTGGTAGGTGCCTGCCAAGGCCCCTTCCTTGTCGGGGATCACCATGGCCGTCTTCATCGGCCGGTACAGCCGGTCGTAACTGGTGACCTTCGAGGTGTAGGCGGCGCCGTCCACGTAACGGGTCGACTCGGCGAGTTGTCCCTTGGCGCCGGCGATGGTGTCGTAGACCCACTTGGCGCGCAGTTCGCCCGAGACGCTGTCCTTGCGCAGTTCGGTCTTGCGGCCCAGGTTGTCGTAGACGCTGGCCAGCGTCGTGCCGCGGGCGTCGGTGGTGGTGGTCAGCTGGCCGCGGTCGTCGTACTTGCTCTTTGTTGTGCCCTTGTCCGGATCAGTGGTCTCGATCTGGCGTCCCAGCTGGTCGTAGCTGTAGCGCCAGTTATTGCCCGCCGGGTCGGTGACCTTTTCGAGCTCGCCTCGTGACGTGTAGCCGTACGAGGTGGTGTCGAAGGCCGCGCTGGGGCTGCGGGTGTGGTGCTGGCGCAGCTGGGTCGTCTTGCCCCGGGCGTCGGTGAGGGTGGTGGTGGCGGTGGCTCCCTCGGGCGGGATGACCGTGGTGCGGTCGCCCCCGTAGATCGTCTTGGTGATGCCGAGTACGGTGCCGCCGTCGCCGTTTCCGGCGATCTGCCGCTCCTCGACGGGGCGCTCCAGTCCGTCGTACGCGGTGCGTGTCTGGGACTCCACGCTGAGCGCGTCAGCGGGCTTGAACAATCCCCGGTTCGGTGCGTCCTTGGTGTAGTAGGGCGCGAACGTCTTGGCCTTCAGACCGCGTTCGTCGTAGAAGGTGTCGGTGAGGACACTGCCGCCATCGGGCCCCGGTGTTTGGGTCTGCCGCTCGCGTAGGAACCCGTCGTAGAGCGTGTATGAAGCGACCTGCCCGCCCTCGTTGTTCACGCTCTGGGTGCGGACTGCGACCGGTTGGTCCTCGTCCACGAAGTAGGTGAACTGGTGGCTGGGTGTCTGGCTAGTCTTGCGATCGGCCAGCCAGACCTTCGCTGAGCGGCCCAGCGCGTCGTACGTCATCTCGGTGCGTTTGGCGTTCGTGTCCACGATGGCTTCGGGCTGGCCGCGCAGCGGCTCGAGCTCGGTGACCGTGGTCTGAACCGATGCGGCGTCGGCGGCCTTGGCCGGCGGGGTGGTTGCGGTGACCTTGGTCGGGAAGCCGGTGGCCGGGCTGTAGGCGGTGGTCGACTTGCGGCCGTCCGAACGGACGGTGCGGGTGGGAGCATCGCTGCCTGAGGCGGTGACGTCCGCTGTCAGGTCCGTGGTGGTCAGCTGACGGCCGTAGCCGTCGAAGGTGGCACCGGATTCCAGGTAGGTGGCCGTCTTGCCGTCGTGCTTCTTGAGCGTGGCGGTTGCGGTGGCGTCACCCTTGGTGGGCGCTGCCCCGTAGGCACCGCCGTCGTAGGCGGTGCGGACGTCGGAGATGACCAGCTTGGTGCGGTCAAGAGTGGTGTCGGCGCACCCGGCGGCGACGGTCTCCACTCGCGCGGGCAAGGTGAGGATGTTGTCTTCGGTGTTGGTGGCGTAGGCGGTGCGGGTGCACTGGTTGTCGGCCGCCGTGCCGTTGTCGCCGAAATCGTCGACCTGAGTGGCCCGGCCCGCGACCGTGTCGAAGTCTGTCGCGGTCGAGGTGATCCGCCAGTCGGTGCCGGCGCCGTCGTCGAGCGAGGTCCAGGCCTTGGAGTGCCCGGTACCGGTGAAGTTTGCGGTCACCGTGCCCCAGTCACGGGTCTTCTTCGCCGTTTCGTGGTGCCAGGGGCGGTTCACCGTCTTTTCCAGAGCCTTGCCGCCCGGCCCGGAGTAGGTGACGGTCTTGTAGGCGAAGCCCGCAGCAGACTCGTGGTCGGTGATCGGGTCGCCTTCGCCGCTGCCCAGGCTGACCGAGACGCTCTTGGCGCCGCCCGAGGTGTCCTTGCGGTCGCCGTCCATGCCGCGCAGGAAGTAGGTGTCCTCCTGTGACTTGAGCGCGTCGCCGCCGCCCTGGCCACCGTTCTTGACCCGGACGTGGCCGTAGCCGCGCCACTGGGACCAGGTCTTGAACTTTTTCTTGGTCAGGCCGTCGTCATCGTCGTAGTGCCAGGCCGCATCGCCCAGGTAGTCATAGGCGGTCACCGCGTCGGCCGCACCACCGGTGCGGTCGGTGCTAGTCGTGGACGTGACGACGTACTTGTTGAACCAGTGACGTTCCGGGTCGTCCGTGCTGGAGCCGCCGATGTACTGCGGGAAGCAGCGCGTGGTGTTGGACTGCGGAGTGGGCAGTGCGTCCGCGTCGCAGGCCGGGGCCGAGTAGTTGACGTCGACCTGGCCACCGGATTCATCGGCGACCGTGAACAGGCGCTCCTTGATGAACGGTGCGTAGCCGTCGCCGCTCTTGTCCAGCCGGTTGGCGAGCTGGGTGTAGGAGAAGGTGGTCTTCGGCAGCGTCACCGCGGGTGTGGACGTGTGTCCGGTGCGCTGGATGGAGTCGAGGAGCAGCTGGTAGTCGATGTCCGCCATGCCCCAGCGGTGGCCCAGCTTCCAGGAGTCGACGTCGTTGTATGTATCGCCGTTGAGCACTTGGGTGGTGACGCTGGTCAATCGCTTGCGGGTGAAGAAGGACGGAGACAGCCGGCCCTCGTCGCAGTCCTCCGCCTCGGTGCAGTTCAGGTCCCAGGGCGTGTCGTACCAGTAGAAGCTGTCCTTGCCGATGTCCGAGCAGGTGGTCTTGCTGTCGGGCAGGCAGCGCTCCGAGGTGGCGAAGTCGACCTTGGCAAGCGGCTTGCCGCCGTACATCGCCGAGGACTTCAGGCCGTACTCGATGCGGTCAAGGGAACCGCCGCGGGTGTAGCGGGTGTTGTCCTTGGCCTTGAGGTTGCGGCCGTAGGAGTTCTTCTCCTGGTCGTAGTAGTACGCCATCGCGTTGCCCCGCGGGTCGACGACGTAGTCGAGGTTCCAGCGCCAGGCCTGCTGGCACCAGGAGTCGGCGAAGGACGCCTTGTGGCAGGGCTCGTCGGCGTTGTTGCCGAAGACCGGGGCCGTCCACGTCGATCCCGTCGTGTTCTTGCCCTCCGCCCAACCAGGCAGCCGGTGGTAGCCGAAGTAGTAGCGCACGCCCTCGGGGTCCGTCAGGCGCCAGTACTCGCCGTCGTCGTCGCCGTTGCCGCGGTCGGCCGATGCCCTGCGGACGATGCGAGTGCCATCGTCCTGCTTGAGCTTGAACTCCTCGGTCTTGGGATCCTTGTCGGGGTCACCGGCTAGGTGGACGAGCTCTCCACCTTTGCCGTTGAAGGTGAGGACGGCGTTGTCGTAGTCCCAGCACTGGTCTGCGGGCTTGTTGCCATCCGCGTGCTCTACACCATCGTCAGCACATGTCTTGTAGCGGCGCTCGATGAAGCCGGGCCACAGATCGAACCCGTCACCGACCCAGGAGGCCTGATTATTCGTTGATCCGGTCCGTCCGTCGACGGAACCGGAGGAGTAGGACAGGCCCACATCCGGCTTCAGGTCGCCGGGTACCTCGGGAACCGGCATGTCGTACGACCACGAGAAATCGCCGGTGTTCAGATTCGTGTCCCAGGTCGCCGACGGGGAGAGCGAGGTGGCCTTGTAGTCGCCGCTCACGCTCTTCTCGTCCGCAACTGCGGCCAGCACGGTCGGCCCTGACGCCCGCAGGGCCACCGAGGCAGCGGTCAGGGTCTGCTTCTCCGTGTCGTTGACGGTCCGGACCGTCTCAACGGTGCGGCACTGCCGCTTTTCCGGGGTGACCAGAGCGCAGGCCGGAAGCTGGACCAGGGTGAGGCGGGCGGCGTAGTTGCCGCCGAATGCCTCGGCGAAACTGGAATAGTCGAGTGCCGTCCGGACGTTGCCAGGCTTATCGCTCTTCTCATCCCCCGAGTTCAGGGTGAACAGGACGCCGTTCACCCCAGCCCGCTCGGCCGCCTTCCGGCTCAGCACACGGGCTTCGACACTGCCCTGTGCCGCCGACACGGCCGCACCGGAACTGCGGTCCGCACGCTTGGAGGCGGCCACCTTCGGCGCCCCGACTACCAGCGGGAGCCCCTTGGCCTGGACAGGCTTCCCTGTTTCCCTGGCCGACGGTTGCCGGATGTCCACCACGGCGGACCCAGCCTTCGGCCAGGCCGCCTTCGGCGCCTTCTCCGGGGTCTTCGGACCTTTCGCCACCGTCCGCGGCTCGACCTTGACGCCGTCGTCGCCCTTGATCGGGTTCTCCGCCGAGGGAAGGCTCGGTCTTCCGCTGCCGTCTGCTGTAGCCACCGGTGCGCTCACTGCCTGCAGCAGGGTGCCCACCATCACGGCGGACACGGCCAGGGATGCCCTGCGCCGCAACGAGCCGAACCGGCCCGGTCTGGTTATGCCGTTCATCTTCAGGATTCAGTCCTTCACGCCACAACACCAGGCCACGCAGGTGCGCAGCACGGCGTTGAAAGATTGATAGGGGATACCTGACGTCGCGGGTGCGGCGGGGGGAGGATGATCGGTCCCCCGTCCGCACCCGCGGTTCAGCTGTCGCCAGGCACTTCGGTGGGAATGTCGAACCAGGAGCCGGCCAGCTTCTCGATTTGCGCGTCATTCAGCGCGCCCTGGAAGGCCCACACGTCATCCACGGCGCCGGGGAAATAGCTTCCTGCGGCATCGCCCTTGGCCCTGCCGACCTGCAGGGCCATAGGAGCCTTGAAGGTCAGGACGTTGTCGGCCCAGGCGATGAGGTCCTGGCAGGCGGCGTCGTCCGCGTCGCCGTTGCCATCCGCATCCCCGCAGGCGACCTCCTGAAGGACACCGTTGACGTAGAGGCGGGCTTCCTTGGCGAAGCCGTCATAGACCACCGCGAGGTGGTTCCACTCGCGCGCGTCGTAGAACTCTGTATTGCTCACCACGGTGACAGGCGAGTCGGCACTGTCATTGGCAGGGAGCGTCAGTTCCCAGCGGCCCAGGCCTTCAGGGTCCTTGGGGTCAGGTTGGAAACGGACCGTGAAGCCGCTTCGCTTCAAACCTGTCCCGCTGACCAGGGCCACGCCATGATCCGGGATCGCTGCGGCCTGAGCCCAGGCGGTGACAGTGAAGCTGGCGCTCGTGTCGATGGGCGACAGCACGGTGCCCGCGTAAGCGTCCGTACCGTTCAGCTCCAGCCCGCTGTTGTCGATCATTCCTGAGCCGAGCTTTGCGCCCCCGTTCAGTTCCATCGGACGCTTCACGGCCGAGAGGTCCGGTGTGGTGGAGCCGGCGGCGTTGGTCGTTTCGAAGTTCCAGCGCCCCTTGACTAGCGGCCGCTGCTTGAACATCTGCTGGACCTCCTCGGCCGAGACCGGCCGGTCCAGCAGGCGCACATCATCGATGCTGCCCGGGAAGTGGTTCTTGACCTGGCCGCTGTAGCTGCCCGCCCCGAGGTACATGGACTGGTCGGCGTAGAAGGCTCCGGCCAGCGGGACCGAGCCGGCCTTGGCGCCGTTGACGTACAGCGTGAGGGTGTTGGCGACGGTGTCGTGCACGCCCACCAGCTGGGCCCACTCCCCCACGTAGGCGCTGTCGCCCTCGGGCTGCATGGCACGGATCGGGGTGGCATCGGCGGCATCGGCGGAGTACTGATTGACCGCCCACCGGTTGTAGGTGGAGGAGTAGTACAGCTCGAAGCCGGGGCGTTCCTTGCCTGCCTGCGCGGTGATGATCGCCGCGCCGTCCGGCTTCTTGTCGAGCTTGGCCCAGGCAGAGACGGTGAAGCTGCGCGAGGTGTTCACGTGCGGCCCGTTGGTCTGGCCGATCTTCGCGTAGCCGTCACTGCCGTTGAACGTGGCGGCCTTGCCCGCGATACCGGGGACACCGGTGGTGACACCACCGATGTACTTGGCGGGCAGTACCCCGCCGTGTCCGGCGATCTCCTTGGACTCGGCCGCCTCGTCCAGGTCGAAGACGGCCAGCGCGGGCCGGCCCGGATCGCCGACCGTCTGCTGGGCGTGCAGCTTGTCGATCTCGTCCTGCGCCAGCGGCTTGTCGAACAACTGAACATTGTCGACCGCACCGGGGAAGAACGCCGAGGGCGCGCCGTTGTAGGAGGCGGCTCCCAGCTGCAGGCCACGGCGGGCCTCCCACGGGCTGTCATAAGCGGTCTTGCCGACCAGCTTGCCGTCGACGAACAGTTCCAATACGTCGCGGACGGAATCGTAAGACCCGGCCAGGTGCGCCCACTTGTCCGGCACGACACCGCCAGGCTGATCCGCCATCGCGCGGGCGATCCCCGCATCCGCGGTATCGGACTTGTACTGGTTAAACGCCCAGCGGTCATACGTCTTGGAGTAGTACAGCTCGAAGCCCGGCGAGTGGTTGCCCGGCTGGGTGGCGATCACCGCCGCCCCCTCGGGCATCTTCGACGGCTTCACCCACGCCGAGACCGCGAACCCTCCACCGGTGTTGACCACCGGGATGTCAGTGGAGGCGTAGCCGTCGGTGCCGTTGAACGACACAGCTGTTCCCTGCACACCGGCCGCGCCCGGGGTTGCCCCGCCGTGCAGTTGCGCGGTGCGCGTCGGTGTCGAGCCCTTGGCCTCACCAGCGCCTTCGACCTCGTCCAGCTGCCAGGTCGCGCGGTCCGGCTGTCCGGCCTTGACCCGGTACTGGTAGGTACGGATCTCGCTGCCATTGCCCGCGGCGTCGAAGGCCTGGGCCGTGAGGAAGTTCAGCCCCGGCTTGGCGGGCAGCACCTTCGCACTCTTCGCGGCACCACCGGATGTGGTGATCTTGTTCTTGGAGCTGGGGTCGATGTTGATGCCGTACCGGTAGGACGTCACGTCGCTGTCGGCGGCCTTCAGCTCGAACGACCCGTACTTGCCCACTCCGTCGTGCCAAGGATCGTTGGGATCCTCCGAATCGGAGGCCGGGTACTCGCCCGAGGACACCGTCGGCGCCTTGGGGACCTTCGTGTCGTAGACGAAGTAGCAGGCGGTCGGGTCGCCCGCGTAGGACCAGGGCGAGTACTGCGCCCCGTCATAGACGCGCGCATACCAGTTGACCTGCTTGTTGGCCGGGATCTTCGATGACGGCAGGCTGATGGTGAAGTCGGAGCCTGACTTCTTCGATGTTGTCCGCGCCGGGCTCCAGCTGCCGCCGTCCCACTTGGCCTGGAACTGCACCGAGACGCTGTCGCGGTCCGGGTCCTTCACCTCGTTGGCGTGGATCTTCCCCAGGGTGCGTACGCGTGCGGCGTCGCCGGACCTCTTGCAGGTGCCGCCGTACTCCATCGTCAGCTGCGACATCTTGAGCTGAGAAGGCGCCCGGTTGTACTTCACCCGCAGGAAGGCCTTGTCGGAGAACCGCTTCCAGCCGTAGGCATCCGACTCGCTGTCCGCGCGCAGACCGAAGGTCATCGTCGCGTCCCGGCCGTTGGCCGCATCCTGCACAGCTGACTTCACCGAGAACTCGGCGTCCTTCGCCGCGCAGCCGGAGTACCCGTAGGCGAACGATTTGGACGACAACTTCTTGTCCCAGAATCCGGAAGCGTTCTGCGAGTTCCATGTCGTGGACGAGGAGATGCCCTTGGTCTGCCACAGCTCCACGCTGCGATCGGAACACGAGGCGGACCAGGTGTTACGCACCACGAACTCGGCCGACAGGATCGACTTGCCGGCGAACTTCGAGACCGGGACGCGGTAGAAGAGCCGCTTGGTGTCATTGGGCTGGCAGTAGTTCCAGTTGCAGTAGCCCATGCCCGCGTCGCGATCGCCGTTGAACTTCCACTGCGGCGAACTGGCCCAGTACTTCGACGCCATCGTCCACGCCGAGGCCCGCGGCGAGTACCACTGCGGATCGATGAACACCGGATAGGTGGTGTCCTCGCCCTTCAGTACCTCCGCGTCCGGCGTCAGCACCAACTCCTTGCCACCGGCCGGGACATCCACCTCCACCGGAGCGAGCTTGCCGGACTCCCCCGCCGCAGGCTCCTCCCCGTCCTGCGGCTGAGCTCCCCCGTCCCGCGACGCGACGGCTCCGGACGGCGCGGACTTCGTAGTCGGCGCGCTGCCGGTGCCGGGGCTGGAGTCCCACATCATCGGCTTCGGTGCCTCGAACACCGCGCCCTCGGCACCCTTGTCGATGGCCTGGATCTCGCCGTGCGCGGTCTCCTTCACGTCCATGCCGTCGGCGGACAGCTTCAGCCGCAGCTCCGCCAGATCAGAACTCTCCGCAGCCTTGGCCGACTTCACCACAAGGAGCTGAGTGAAGCCGTCTTCCTGCGCGCCCATGCGCAGATCCACATCCGGGAGCACATCGGCATAGGTGGCCGTGGCGCCGTTCAGTTGCGGCGAGGGCAGTTTGCCCGGCCAAGACAGTGCCAGTTCACGGCCGGACTTCGTCATCCGCACCAGCGGTGCGTCACCGCCACCGGAGAACTCCAGCCCTACCGTGGTCACTTTGGGCGCGACAGCGCCATCAGCAGCCTTCTCCAGATCGGTGTCGACCGGCTTCCACTGGTCATCCACGCGGGCACGGACCGGGCGCAGGTACTCCCGCGCCTCCAGGTTTCCGTCGGCGGTCGCGTACACGTCGCTGCTCGCGCTGCGCAGCGACGTGACCTCTACCGGCTTGCCGGTCCGCTTGGCTCGCGCCAAGGCCGCCTCGGTGCCGGCCTCTTCAGGAGCGGCCCCCTCATCTGCCGTCTTCGCCGCCGCGGGCGTGGTGGGTGAGGCTCCTGCAGCGGTCGCTGCTGGGGCCAGACCCGCCACGATCGCCACGCTGACCAGACCAGCCAGCGCCCCGGCCCCACCACGCGAACGCACGCGCCTCCACATATCCCACCCCGGCCCATCACAAAGATGAAGATTGTCTAAACAGAGCAACCAAATGCGGACTGTATGTAGTCACCAAGTGAAGATCCAGAAGGACTACTTGGGGCGTATTAGACAAATAGCCTGCTACGACTGTGGTGTTGATCACGGTTGTGCTGAGTTAGGGAGCAACTCGATAACACTCACTCTCTCAACGTGGCACCAGCACTGGCCGCAAGACGTCTGACGAACTCCGGGATCGCCACCTGCGTGGATGAGGACACCCCGCGGCACCTGGGAACGTGTCTGCTCCACCCGGTCCAGGGCACGGCCGGCTCGGCGAAGGAGATCGACTTGGCCATCCCCGAGGGGAGCAGCGTGAGCCGACCGAGGTTTTGGAACATGACAGCCCTGCGGGTTTGAGAATCTCGCGGAGGCGCGCAGCGTGCTGTCGTTCTGGGCGGGTCTGCACGGACCAAGGGAAGATCACGCCGCCGCTCCAAGCGCAGGTGCAGGAGGCATTCGCGGCCGTGCGGAGGGATTCGGTGTACGGACTCACTCCCGGGAGCAGCGTGCACCCTAAACGCCGCGTTCCGGTGCTCTCTGCACAAACAGAAGCGGGTCGGAGTTCCGCAGCTGAGGCGTGCCGTCGATCGCGTGCTCTCAGCGCCCAGGGAAGTGAGCCGTCCACGACGGACGGTGACGGAGCTGCCGTGGCGGACGGAGGCGCTGAGGCCGAACCCCACTTATCCCATCCGAGCGCCGCTCAAATCGGCGCCGAGGAGTGGTGTCAGTAACCGGAGCCCCCGTTGTCGCTCAACAGGGGAAAGGGGCAGGTCAGGCAAGGTACTCGTGGCATTGTGAGCGCATGGTGGTCTCCGGCCGGAGACTGAAGGTGTCAGGTATTTCCTCCGCTCGGAGGCGATCACCATGCGCACCACCACCACCACCACCACCACCACCGCTGGCCGGGGCCGGATCTACCGCAGATGCGGCTGCCGCGACATCCAGCGCCGCCAGCTCGGCGCCCGCTGCCCCCGCCTGATCACCGAGTACGACCACGGCACCTGGACCTTCGCCGTCGACCTCCCCACCCCGCGCTCCCGGCGCACCACCGTACGGCGCGGCGGATTCCACGACCACGACACCGCCGACCTCGCCCTGCGCAAGTTCTTGGAAGGCCAGGCGGGCGGCTTCAACGCCGACCCGAACCAGACCCTCGCCGCCTACCTCACCACCTGGCTCAAGACCAAGGCCCTCACCCTCAAGCCGACCACCATGGTCCGCTACCGCGCCTACACCACCCACGACCTCATCCCGGCCCTAGGCAGCCTGAAACTGGACGAGCTCAGCCACCGCCACATCGCCGCCTTCGTCCACACCCAACTCGCCGCCGGACGCAGCAAGATCACCCTCTACCGGTGCCTGGCCACCCTCTCCAGCGCACTGGGCGACGCGGTCCGCCAGCACCGCCTCGCCCACAACCCCGCCCAGCCCTCGCCACTGCCGCGGCCACCCTCGCCCGAACGCCGCATCTGGACCGCCGCCGAAGCCGTCCGCTTCCTGCACCACTGCCACCGCGCCGACCCCTACATGGCCGACCTGTTCGAGGTCCTCATCGGCACCGGCATGCGCAAAGGAGAAGCACTCGGACTCCACTGGAGCGACGTCCACCTCACCCAACGCGTCCCCTACGTCCGCTGCACCCTCTCCGCCATCGACAACAACCGCCTCGTCCTCACCTCACCCAAAACCCGCACCAGCAAGAACTGGATCGCCATCTCCCCACGCGTCGCCACCGCCCTCCAACACCAAGCGAGAAACCGCCTGCTGGCGGAATGCAATCCAGACGACCCGTTCACCGGGCTCGTCTTCTGCCGCCCCGATGGCCGCCCCCTACGCCCCCGCACCGTCCTCGAACGCCTCCACGCCCTCTCCGCGGAGGCCGACGTCCCGCGGATCACCGTGCACGACCTCCGCCACCTGGCCGCCACCCTCACCATCACCGCCGGCGTCCCCCTCACCGTGGTCTCCAAGACCCTGCGCCACTCCACCCTCTCCACCACGGCCAACCTCTACAGCCACCTCACCCAGCAAGCCGCACACGAAGCCGTCGACACCATCGACAAAACCCTCACCGACCAAGAACGACCCGGCACCCTGCACAGCTGGCTAAAACGGCTGCGACCACGCCGTGACCACATCTGCCGACACCAGGACCACCCGAAGCAGCCGCACTCCCCCACTGCGGCGCCCACCGGCCCTGCCGCGCCTCCGCCCCGCACGCGCAAGGGCGACCACACTGCGACCACCACAGCCCGGAAAACACTGAAGGCCGCCCTCGCATCTCTGCGAAAGCGGCCTCCGACCTGTGCAAACACAAGTCGGGACGACAGGATTTGAACCTGCGACCCCTTGACCCCCAGTCAAGTGCGCTACCAAGCTGCGCCACGTCCCGATGCGCGTGTCTCGCGGTGTTCTGCGTGATCGCGCAAACAGAACTTTACCCCACGTTCGGGGGTGGTCCGCGCCCCCTGTCGAGGGCCTGGCGAGGGACAATCGGCTTATGAGTAGCGCACCTCTACCCGATGACCGTGGCCGTGACCGTGACCCCGAAGGGCGGGCCCGCAACGCGCGGCCGCGTGATGGGCTCGGGCGGCCGTTGGCGTATGGCACCGAAGGCGTGGAGCGGCAGCCTGAAGGGGTCACGCGTACGCCCGAGGAGACAGTCGCTCAGGCGCAGGGCCTGCTCGACGCGGGGCGTCCCTTTCATGCGCACGAGGTCTTCGAGGACGCCTGGAAGTCGGGGCCCGAGGACGAGCGCGACCTGTGGAAAGGGCTCGCCCAGTTGGCCGTTGGGCTGACCCACTCGGCCCGCGGCAACCTCACGGGCGGGGAGCGGCTGCTGCTCAGGGGGGCGGGTGCGATCGGCCTGGGGAAGTGGGGGGAGCGGCCGTACGGGATCGATGTCGACGGACTCGTGGTGTGGGCAACGGAGTTGGCGGAGTCGCTCGATGGGGACGGGCCCACGGTGGACGCGGCTGAGCACGCGCCCCGGCTGCGTGGAGACGGGGGCGGGGCTGCCGGTGACGGGGGCGGCAGCGAGTGACGATGCGGGGCCGGCCGGGGCAGCAAGCAGCATGCGGGCAGCCCCGCCAGGTCGGGTCGGGTCGGGTCGGGTCGGGTCGGGTCGGGTCACGCGCGTATATCGCCCGGAGCGCACCGGAGCTTTCTTGAACGTGTCCATGATGTCGTGCTCATGCTCGATGCCCAGCAAGCGTTCCGGCAGTACCAGGGCGGGGAGGGCGGCGATATCTACATCCGTATCTACATCTGTATCTACATCTACTGGGGTGCCCTACCTCCGGGCCGAGCCACGCGAGCATAAGGGGTGGGGGGCCGGAGCGCGGTCGGTCGGCGGGCCGTCACCGGACCGGACCGGCCCCGCATGCACTGGCACCCGCACGGTGTGAGGGTGACCGTGTGACCACCACCGCCGAGCCCGCCGCCGAAGCCCCGGCTCAGGGGCCGCCCGTCCTGGACAAGCGCCGCCGGAACATCGTCTTCGTGACGATCATGCTGGGGATGCTGCTCGCCGCCCTCGACCAGACCATCGTGGGTACCGCGCTGCCCACGATCGTGGCGGATCTGGGCGGCGCCGAGCACATGTCGTGGGTCGTGACGTCCTATCTGCTCGCGGAGACCGTCGCCACCGTACTTGTGGGGAAGTTCGGCGATCTCTTCGGGCGGAAGATCGTTTTTCAGGTCTCGGCGATCGTCTTCATCACCGGCTCGTTCCTGTGCGGCCTGTCGACGAACATGACGCTGCTCATCGCCTGGCGCGCCCTGCAGGGCATCGGTGCGGGCGGTCTGATGGTGACCTCGATGGCGTTGATCGCCGATGTCATCCCGCTGCGCGAGCGCGGTAAGTACCAGGGTGCGATCGGCGCCGTGTTCGGGGTGGCCACCGTCATCGGGCCGCTTCTCGGCGGGCTCTTCACCGATCATCTGACCTGGCGCTGGGCCTTCTACGTCAACGTACCCATCGCGATCGTCGTGGTGATCGCCGCGGCCAGGACGATCCCCGTCGTGAAGTCGGCGGTGCGGCCCGTCATCGACTATCTCGGCATCGCCTTCGTCGCGATCGGCGCGAGCGCGCTGATTCTGGCGACGAGTTGGGGCGGCAACCAGTACGCATGGGGTTCTGGCACCATCATCGCGCTGTTCGCCGGTGGCGCGATCGCGCTCGCGCTGTTCTGTGTGGTCGAGACGCGGGCCGCCGAACCGATGCTGCCGATGCGGCTCTTCGCCAATCCCGTCTTCACGGTCTGCTCGATCCTCAGCTTCATCGTGGGCTTCGCGATGCTCGGCGCCATGACGTTCCTGCCCACCTATCTGCAGTACGTGGACGGGGACTCGGCCACGATCTCGGGCGTGCGGACGCTGCCCATGGTGATCGGGCTGCTCATCGCGTCGATCTTCAGCGGCAACGTGGTGAGCAAGACCGGGACGTATCGCATCTTCCCCATCGTGGGTGCGCTGGTGATGGCGCTCGGGCTCTATCTGCTCTCCCTGATGGGTGCTGAGACCAGCACCTGGCTCGAATCGCTGTACATGTTCGTCCTCGGTGCCGGTATCGGGCTGTGTATGCAGGTTCTGACGATCGCCGTGCAGAACACCGTCGTCTACTCCGATCTGGGGACCGCGACCTCCGGAGTCACCTTCTTCCGTACGCTCGGCAGCTCCTTCGGCACCGCCGTGTTCGGCACCATCTACGCCAATACGCTGAAGCCGAACCTGGCAGACGGTGTCGCCGCGGCCGCCAGGGCCGGGGGCACGGATCCCGCCGTGGTGGCCAAGGCCGCGCAGAGTCCGCAAGGGCTGCACAGTCTTCCCGCGGAAGCAGCCGCGCCCGTCATCAAGGCATACGCCGACACGCTGCACACCGTGTTCCTGTGGACGGTCCCCGTGGCGCTGCTCGGGTTCGTGGTGGCTCTCTTCCTCAAGCAGGTGCAGCTGCGGGACAGCGCGCGGATGAGTTCCTCGGACATGGGCGAGGGCTTCGCGTCACCGACGTCGGGCGGCAGCCCGGACCGGGTGCTCGAGCTGGCGGTCGGCAACATCATCCGCAGTACCGGTATGGACACCGCACGCCGTGTCATCCGCGATTCCGACACCCGGCTCGACATCGCAGGAGCGTGGGCCGTCATGCAGGTCACGCTCTTCGACCGGATGGTCGGTCACGCGAACCTGAGCCTGATCGCCGCGCGGCGTCAGGTGCCGGCCGAAGTTCTGGTGCCGGTCTTCAACCGGATGGTCGAGGAGGGCTTTCTCACCCGCTCCGGCCTGCTCTTCTCGCACACCCCCGCGGGTGAACGCGAGGCCGACGTGATCGGCAAGGCGTGGGCGAAGTGGCTGGGCGAGCAGGTGGAGAAGGACAGCGGCCGGCCTGCGGACCAGGACCTCGTCAAGGCGGTCGACGCGATCGCGAAGCGGCTTCTCGTGGAGGATCTGGAACACGGGCTTGCTCCCGAGGCGCGGCAGGCGGTCCCGTTGAGCAAGGCCTAGGGCCTGGTGGGCCTGGTGGGCCTGGCGCGTCCCGGCGTCAGCGCAGGAGCAGCTGGAGTCCGCCGAGCACCGTGGCTCCGATCACCAGCTGCTCGAAGAGACGTTGATTGATGCGGTGCACGGCCGCCTTGCCGATGAGGGCGCCGGGGACGACGAAGAGCACGAGCGCCGCGTCGAGCAGCAGCGAGTGCGCGTCGATCAGGCCGAGGCCCACGCTGAACGGCACCTTGGAGGTGTTGACGATGAGGAAGAACCACGCCGACGTGCCCAGGAAGCTCAGTTTCCGGAAGCCCGCGGAGAGTAGATACATCGACATCACCGGGCCGCCCGCGTTGGCGACCATCGTGGTGAAGCCGCCGAGCACGCCGTAGGAGGGGGCTTTCAGGCGGGCGCCGCGCGAGAGCCGCGAGGGTTCCGCCTCGACCGCGGCGGGGGTTCGGCGGCGCCACAGCGTGACCGCCGCCATCAGCAGGAGGATCGCCCCTATCGACGTACGGACGGCTGCGTCGTCGGCCCACATCAAGAAGACCGTGCCCACCACCACGCCGCCCGCGACCGCGGGGAACAGGCGCCACAAGGTGGGCCAGTGGGCGTGTCTGCGGTAGGTGAGGACGGCCAGTACGTCGCCCGCGATGAGGATCGGCAGCAGGACACCGGTCGACTCGCGGGCCGGCAGGACCGCGGCGAAGACCGCGAGGCTGACCGTGTTGGCCCCGCTGACGGCGGTCTTCGAGAAGCCGACGAGCACCGCGGCCGCGGCGAGCGCGGCGAATCCCCAGGGAGATACGTCGAGAGATACGTCCATAGATATGTCCATGCCGGGAACAGATGCTAGGCCCAACTATCTCCGGGCCGTGAGGGGCAGCCACATCCTGGACGCCTGGTCCGACCGGCCTGGCCGACCACCGGCCCGACCGACCGGCAGCCTGACCGACCGGCAGCCTAGACCCCGCTGTAAGTAACCCGCAGCTCCCGCTTGAGGATCTTCATGCTGGGGCCGAGCGGCAGCTCGCCGGTGAACTCCACGCGGCGCGGGTACTTGTGGCGGCCCAGGTGTTCCTTGGACCACTCGGTGATCTGCGCGGCGTCGGGCGTTGAGCCGGGTGCCGCGACGACGACGGCGCAGATCTCCTCGCCGTGCACGTCGTCGAGCAGGCCGATCACGGCGACGTGTGCGACGTCCGGGTGGCGCATGAGCACCTCCTCGACCTCACGCGGGTAGACGTTGAAGCCGCCGCGGATGATGACGTCCTTCTTGCGGTCGACGATGGCCAGGAACCCGTCGGCGTCCTTGGTGCCGAGGTCCCCGGTGCGGAACCAGCCGTCGACGACGGCCTCGGCTGTCGCCTCCGGGCGCCCCAGGTAGCCGGAGAAGACGTTGTGACCCCGGACCACGACCTCGCCGAGCTCCCCCGCGGGCAGCAGCTCGATGCGGTCCTCCACCTCGGCGCGGGCTATCTCCACGTCCACGCCCCACAGGGGGTGGCCGATGCTGCCTGCCTTGGTGCCGAAGGCGGGCTGGTTCGCGGAGGCGGTGGGTGAGGTCTCGGAGAGCCCGTATCCCTCGTGGACCGGTACGCCGAAGGCCTCCTCGAAGCGCTCCAGTACGGCGACGGGCAGCGAGGCGCCGCCGGAGACGGCGAGCCGCAGCGTGGGCAGCCCGGGAGACGTGGCCGCGGCGGCCACGAGCTTCACGTACATCGTCGGCACCCCGTGGAAGGTGTTGACGCCCTCCGCCGCCATCAGCTCGATGGCCCGCGCGGCGTCGAAGCGCGGCAGCAGGACGAGCGTCGCGCCCGCGCGCCAGGTGGCGTTCATGGAGACGGTCTGGCCGAACGCGTGGAAGAGCGGGAGCGCGCCGAGCGCGGTGTCGTCGCTGCGCACGTCGTGCGCGTCGAAGGCGCAGACGGTCGCGTTCATCACCAGGTTGAGGTGGCTGAGCACAGCGCCCTTGGGGACGCCCGTGGTGCCGCTGGTGTAGAAGACGACGGCGGGGTCGTCGGCGTCGCGCGTGACGTAGCTGGGGAGGGGCTCGGCCGCGCCCGCCAGGGTCTCCAGTTCGCCGTCCCCGCCGAGGGTCAGCATCCGTACGCCGGTGGCGGCGGCAGCGGCCTTGCCCGTCTCGGCCTGCCCGGGGTGACAGAGCAGCAGGGTCGCGCCGCTGTCCCGCAGGACGTGCTCGACCTCCTCGGCGGAGAGCAGGAGGTGTACGGGGACGACGACGCCGCCCGCGGCGAGGATCGCGTAATAGGCGCGCGGGAACTCGGCGGTGTTGGGCGCCATCAGGGCCACCCTGTCCCCCGGCCCGACCCCGAGCCCCACGAGCGCCGCCGCCTGTGCGCGGGCCTGCTCCCACAACTCCCGGAAGGTGAGCCGCAGTTCACCCTCGACGAGGGCGGTGCGGTCCGGTCGGCGACGGGCGGGCTCGGCGAGGATCGCGGCGAGGGACAGCGTGGCCATGAGTGGTGCTCCGTTTCCTTGCGGTGGTGCGGTGGTGCGGTGGTGCGAGGTGACGCCGGGGAGGGTCTACGCCTGGACGTGGTCAGCCGCGCTCGACCAGCAGCGCGCTGCCCTGGCCGACGCCCACGCACATCGTGGCGAGGCCGCGGGCCGCGCCGGTGCGGCGCATGCGGTGAAGGAGCGTGGTCAGGATGCGGGCGCCGGAGCAGCCGAGGGGGTGGCCGATGGCGATGGCGCCGCCGGTCGGGTTCACCAGCTCGGGGTCGATGCCGAGGGCGTCGACACAGGCGAGGGCCTGGGCCGCGAACGCCTCGTTGAACTCGGCCTCCTGGAGGTCGCCGATGGACCAGCCGACGCGGGTGAGCGCCTTCTGGGTGGCGGGGACCGGGCCGATGCCCATGACGTCAGGGTGCACACCGGCGGAGGCGCCGGCGACGTACCGTCCGAGGGATTCGAGGCCGAGCTCGTTCAGGGCTTCCTCGCTGACGAGGAGGAGTCCGGCCGCGCCGTCGTTCATCGGCGATGCGTTGCCCGCGGTGACGGTGCCGTCCTTGCGGAAGACGGGGCGCAGGCTGCTGAGCTTCTCGTACGAGGTGTCCTCGCGGACGCATTCGTCGAGGTCGACAAGGGTTCCGTCGGGCCGTGTGACGGGGAGGATCTCGTCGTCGAAGTGGCCGTTCTTGCGTGCCTCGGTGGCGCGTTGGTGGCTGCGGAGGGCGAAGGTGTCCTGGCGCTCGCGGGAGACGCCGTAGCGCTCCGCCACTTCCTCTGCGGTCTCTCCCATGGCGAGGACGCCGTGCAGGTCCTTCATCGCGGGGTTCACGAGACGCCACCCGAGGCGGGTGTCGACGGTCTCCATCTTGTGCGGCAGCGCTTCGTCGGGGCGGGGCAGGACGAAGGGGGCGCGGCTCATCGACTCGGAGCCGCCCGCCAGGACGATGTCGGCTTCGCCGGACGCGATGGTGCGGGCGGCGGCGGTGACGGCTTCCATGCCGGAGGCGCAGAGCCGGTTCACGGTGGCGCCGGGCACGGATTCCGGGAGTCCTGCGAGGAGGGCGGCCATGCGGGCCACGTTGCGGTTGTCCTCGCCCGCCTGGTTGGCGGCGCCCCAGTAGATGTCGTCGATACGGGCGGGGTCCAGCTCGGGGGTGGCTGCGAGGAGGCCGCGTACGACCGTGGCGGCGAGGTCGTCCGGGCGGACGGAGGAGAGGGTCCCGCGGAGTTTGCCGATGGGGGTTCGGCGGGCTGCGGCGAAGTGGACTGGGCGCACGATACGGCTCCGGATCGTTTGCGGTCAGCGTCTGTGGGTCTCGCGTGACGGCCTAGCGTTAATTAGCACTGCTAGTTTTGGAGTGTACGGGGCGCTTGCGCTGGGCGGAAGGGTGGTCTTTTTCCCCAACCCCGCCCCTTCCCGAAAACCCGCTCGGCGCGGGGGCCTAGTGCCTTCTGCGTACCGTCATCACCGGCTTCGCCGAGTTCGTCCTCAAACGCCGGACAGGCTGAAAGGCACCCCCCCTAGCCCACGCTCACCCGTACCGCACCGCCCTCCGCATCCACCTTCCCCACCCAGCCCCCGGAGAGATACAGCCCCTGGTTAGGCAGCACCCTCCGCCACACCCGTTGCCGGTGCAGGCAGTGCCCGTCCTGCATGACCACCAGGACGGGGCGTCGCACAGCCTCCGCCGTCCGTAGGACGAAGCGGCTCCCCGGAGTACCCGGCACGAGCCGGTTCGGCGCCACCCACCGCAGCGGGGCCTCGGCCACCACAGGCACGCCGCCCGAGGGCCATCGCGCACCCTCCAGATAGCCCCGCACCGAATCCGCGACCCGCGTACCCTCCTCCGCCGCCACCAGTGCAGGCTCCACCGCGTGCACACCGCTGCCCACCGCGAAGACGCCCGGCGAGTCCGTGCGGAACGAACCGTCCACCGCGGGGCCCCGTGTCCCGGGGTCGAGGAGCACACCCCCGCGCCGAGCGAGCTCGTGGTCGGGAACGAAGTCCCCGGTGAACACCACCGTGTCGCAGGCCAGCGTTCTCTCCCGCCCGTCCGGGCGCCGCAGCCGCACCCCGGAAAGCCGACCACGCCCCAGAAGCTCGGCCACCACCACCTCGGTCATCAGCGGCACCCGGGCGACCCCGAGCCGGGCCGCCGCGGACCGCGCCCGGCCCACCTGCGCCCGCGCCTCCTCCGTGACGAGTGCGGCGACCTCCACCCCCGCGCCCCGCAGCGCGGACAGCGCCGCGTAGCTCACCGGCTCCGCCCCGACGACGACCGCCCGGGTGCCGATCTCCTGCCCGTAGACGTGGACGGCCTGCTGCAGTTCCCCGGTCGTGAACACCCCCGCCGGGCGCGTCCCCGGCACGAGCCGTGCGGTCCGCGGCCTTTCCCGCGCGCCCGTGGCCAGGACCACGGCGCGCGCGGTGATCCGCTCCAGGCCGTGCGGTCCCGTCGTCTCCACCGCGAGGGACCCGGCCCACCCGGTGGCGCTCACCCCGGTCCGTACCGCCGCTCCGGCCTCGAGCGCGGCCTCGACGAGGCGTTCCGCGTACTGCGGTCCCGTCACGCCCCAGCGCCCGAACCCTCCGTGCAGACAGTGGCGCGGCACTCCGCCGGCCCGCGCCTCCCGTTCGAGTACCTCCACCGTGCCCGCCCCCGATGTGGCGAGGCGGGCGGCCGCCGCGAGCCCCGCGGGGCCCGCGCCGATCACGAGTACGTCCACACTCCGCTGCCGCCTCATCGCGCCGCCCCCGACTCGCCCCAGCCTTCGAAGAGTTCACGTACCGCGGCCCCGCAGTAGAACCCCTGGCAGCGCCCGCCCCGCGCCCGCGTCCGTCGCCGCAGGCCGTCCAGTGAACCGGGCGGGACCGTACTGATGAGGGCGTCCCTGATCTCCCCCCGGGTCACGCGCTCGCAGTGGCAGACGATGCTGCCGTACGCGGAGTCGGTCGCGATGAGGTCGGCGCGCTGGTAGGGGCGGGGGAAGGCCTCGCCGATGTTCGGCATGCTCACGGGGTCCAGGCTTCCGGCCACCGTCAGATCCAGGTCGGGGCCCGCGGCATCGGCGAGCAGACCGACGACGTACTCGGCGATCGCCATCGACGCGGTGAGGCCCGTGGACCTGATGCCGCCGACGGTGATGTAGCGCTCACCGGGCGAGCTGTGGATCTGGTAGTCGTCGTGCTCGGTGGCCGCCCGCAGCCCGGCGTAGACCGCGGTGACCTCCTCGTCAAGCAATGAGGGCAGGATGCGGCGGCCCTTGGCGCGCAGCCCGGCGAGGCCGTCCTCCGTCGTGCCCGACGCCCGCTTGTCGTCCAACTCCTCGGCGGTGGGGCCCAGAAGGACGTTTCCGTACACGGTCGGAGCCACGAGCACACCCTTCCCCAGCGCTGTCGGCACCGGCAGGAGGATGTGGCGGACCAGGTCGCGGGCGAGCTTGTCGAAGACGATGAGCTGACCCCGGCGCGGGGTCACCGTGAACTCGCCGCGGCCAAGGAGCCGCCGGTCGAGCGCGTCGGCGTGCAGACCCGCGGCGTTGATGAGGTAGCGGGTGCGTACGACGCCTCGGGGCGTGGTCAGTTCGTGGCAGTCGGAGCCGTCCGGTGAAAGGGAGGAATTCACCTCCCCCACCTTGCAATTGAGGTGCAGGTCCACTCCCTCGCGCACGGCCTGGGTGGCGTACGCGAGTGTCGTCGTCCAAGGACAGATGATGGATTCGCCCGGGACTTCGAGCGCGCCCAATGCTCCCTCGCCCAAGTGTGGTTCGCGCGATCTGACTTCGTCGGCGCCGATGATCCGGGCGTCGTGGTATTCGTTGCGCTCCGCCTTCTTCAACAGGTTCGGCAGCGCGGCCAGTTGCTCCTCGTCCCAGGCGACGAGCAGGGCGCCGACCGGCTCCACGGGGATGCCGGACTCGGCGGCGTACGCGGCGAGCAGTCGTCGGCCCTCCCGTACGAGGCGGGCCTCGAGGGAGTCGGGAACGGCGTCGAAACCGGTGTGCAGGATCGCGGTGTTGGCCTTCGACGTGCCGTCACCGACGTCGCCGGAGGCTTCGACGAGGGCGACCCGGAGCTGGTGGTGTCCGGCCAGCTCGCGGGCGATGGCCGAGCCGACGACACCGGCTCCCACCACGGTCACGTCATAGGGCTCGGAGGGCAGCGGGCCCTTGGTGGTGACGGTCATGACGACGGTACGGGCGCGCGGTCGAGCAGGGCGTCGACCGCCGAGCGGAAGCCGCCGATGCGCTCGGCGGCCTGTGCGGCGTCGATCTTCGGCTCGTACACGGTGGTGGGCCGCCACCGGGGGACCGCGTCGCGCACCGTGAGCTTCGGGTCGAGCCCCATGCGCGCGACGACGCCCACACCGAGGGCGGTGACATCGGGCAACGCCGATACCTCGACGGGCATTTGGAGCAGGTCGGCCTGGGTCTGCATCAGGAGGGCCGAGCGGGTCAGGCCGCCGTCGACGCGCAGGCTCGTCAAGGGCTCGCCCAGGTCGGCGGCCACGGCGTCGGCCAGGGATGCGACCTGGGCCGCGATGCCCTCGCACAGGGCGCGGACCAGATGGCCGGGGGACGTGTCGAGGCCGAGGCCGGTGATCGAGCCGCGCAGATCGCCGCGCCACCAGGGCGCCGCGAGCCCGGCGAGCGCGGGGACGAAGGTGACGCCGCCCGTGTCGGGCACGGACACGCCCACCAGGTCGAGGTCCGCCGCCCCTTCGATGACGCCGAGGTCCGTGAGCCAGCGGACGGCGGACGCGGCGGTGTAGACCTGCCCGTCGAGGCAGTAGCTGCTCTCCCCCGCAAGGCGCCAGGCGACACAGCTGACCAGGCCGGAATCGCCCCGGCGCGGCCGGGTGCCGGTCTGGGCGAGCAGGAACGCGCCGGTTCCGTACGTGCACTTCGCGCTGCCGGGCTCGGTCACGTCCTGGGCGAGGAGCGCGGCCTGCTGGTCGACGAGGAGGCCGGTCAGCGGCAGCTCGGGGCCGAAGGCCTTCGTGGTGCCGACCGGGCCCGCCGCGTCGACGACACGCGGCAGCCGCTCGTCGGCCAGACCGAAGACGTCAAGGGCGCGCGGTGACCACGCGACGGTGTCCAGGTCGAGGAGCTGGGTGCGTCCGGCGGTCGCCGCGTCGGTGACGAACTCGCCGGTGAGCCGGTGTATCAGCCAGGCGTCGCTGGTGGTGACGACGCCCTCCCGGGTGAGGTGGCGGCGTATCCACGCCATCTTGGGCGCGGCGAAGTAGGGGTCGAGCGGGAGTCCCGTCAGATGCTGCAATTCATCCGCGTAAGGGCCCAGTTCCGTGCACAGCGGCTCCGCGCGCCGGTCCTGCCACACGATCGCCTCGGTCAGCGGGCGGCCCGAAGCGGGGTCCCAGGCGAGCACCGTCTCACCTTGGTTGGCGAGGCCGACCGCTGCGACCGGCTCCCCCGCGGCGTCCAGGGCGCGGCGTCCGGCGTCGACGACCGAGTCGTACAGGGCCGCCGGGTCGACCTCCACCAGGCCTCCGGGGAGGTGGCGCGGGCGTACGGGCGCGGCGCCGGAACCGATCACTCCGCGTTCCGGGCAGAGGACGAGAGCCTTCGTGCCGGATGTGCCCTGATCGATGGCGAGGACTGCCTCGCCGCGCGGTCCTCTGCCATTCGTGATCACCGCGGAAGCCTGCTACAGCGGCCAGGAAGGCGTCAAGAGCCCCCTTCCCGGGGCGGTCTCATCCTCGCCCTTTCAAAAAATGCCAACCGGCGCGCCGAGTTGACCTCAATTCAAACTCAAAAGATCCATGAACCGCTCTGAGAATGGAACTTCCAGATCTACACTGACCGCCGAACAACATCATTTCGTCATAGGCCAGTTCACACACGCTCTGCCCTCCGCCCTCCTCCCCCACAGAGGATCCATGCCCACTCCGTCAGGCCGCCCCGTGTACCACCCGGCGGGCCACGACGAACAGTTGCGCGCCGTGCTCCAGGACCTCAAGACGGGTCGCTGGGTGTCGACGCGCAACCTTCTCGACTCCACGCCCGACTGGGGCCTGTGGACGCAACGTACGCAGATCCTGGCGGCCGCCGTGGCCGGTTCCGACGTGGTCAGGGCCTGGCTGACCGAGGAGCCGCACAGCGCCGCGGCATCCGTTCTGCACAGCAGGGTCCTGGTCGAGCGGACCCTGCGCGCCCACCGCGCCGGACACCGCCAGACCAACGAGCTGTGGCGCGAGGCGGCAGCGGCGTGCGGCGCCGCGATGGACGCCTCGCCCGAGGACCCCGTGCCGTGGGTCTGCCTGCTCGCCCTCGCCCAGCTCGACAAGGGCCAGCGGTGGGACGAGCACCGGGTGCCGGCCCCCGAGCCGATGCTGTTCCCCGGCCCCTGGCATCTCCTCGCCGAGGCCGACAAACGCGACCCGGGCAACCGCGAGGCCTACCACCGGATGCTGCAGTTCGCGTACGCGCGCCGCCCCGGAGGCCCGCTCACCGAAGCGGTCAACTTCGCCCACTGGGCGTCCGGTTCGGCACCGGCGGGCTCGGCGCTGCACCTGCTGCCCCTGTATGTGCGCGTCGAGCGGTACCGCAAGGACGGCGGCGCCGAGAACGCCCTGGACCTGCACTGGATAGGGGAGGACGCGACCCGCTCCGCCCTGCGCGCGCTGCACCTGTGGTTCGACCACGCGCTGCCCGCGGCGACCTCGCTCCTCGACCTCAGCCACCTGGCCCACGCGCTGTGGGGCGCGCATCACTTCCAGGACGCGGCAAGGGTGTTCGAGGTCCTCGATCCCTTCTACACCGTGGCGCCGTGGACGTACCGCACGCGCTCGCCCGGTGACACGGACGCGGCGGCCGAGATGTTCATGCAGGCGCGTACGCGCTGTGTGACCGCCTTACAAGATCCGGGCTGAGGTCCCCTGCCGCCCCCCGGCAACGGTCTTTCGCTCAGCACCACCCGCTCCCCGAACCACCGCTCCCCACCGGAGGTACATCCGTGTCCCGCACCACCTGGTCGAGCCCCGCATCGACCACAGACCCGCTGCCCGACGAGGAACAAAGGCTCAGGGAGCTCGGCTACCAGCCGGTCCTGGCGCGCCGGATGGGCGGCTTCGGCAACTTCGCCATCAGCTTCTCCGTCATCTCGATCCTCTCCGGCTGCATGACCCTGTACGGCTTCGGCCTCGGTACGGGCGGCCCGGCCGTGATGCTCTGGGGCTGGGCGGGCGTCGGTCTCTTCGTGCTCTGCGTGGGCATGGCGCTCGCCGAGGTCACCAGCGCGTACCCGACGTCGGGGGCCCTCTACTACATGGCCGACCGGCTCGGCGGGCGGCGCTGGGGCTGGTACACGGGCTGGTTGAACCTGCTCGGCCTGCTCGGTGCGATAGCGGGCATCGACTACGGCGCGGCGCTCTTCTCCGGGGCGTTCCTGAACCTGAAGTTCGGGTTCACGCCGACGCCGGAGAAGACCTTCCTGATCTTCCTCGGCATCCTGCTCCTGCACGCCGTGCTGAACCTGTTCAACGTGCGCCTGGTGAGTCTGCTCAACTCGATCAGCGTGTGGTGGCACGTGGCCGGTGTCGCCGTCATCGTGGGCGTCCTCGCGATCGTGCCGGACCACCACCAGTCCCCCGGGTTCGTCTTCGGTGAGTTCGTCAACAACACCGGCTGGGACAACCCGCTCTACGTCACGGCGATCGGTCTGCTCCTCGCGCAGTACACCTTCTGCGGATACGACGCGTCCGCGCACCTGTCGGAGGAGACCTCCAACGCCTCGGTCTCCGCGGCGCGCGGCATCGTGCGTGCCATCTGGGCGTCGTGGATCGCCGGTTTCATCCTCCTTGCCGGGCTGACGTTCGCGATCCAGGACTACGCGGGCACCGTGAAGACCGACACCGGCGTGCCGCCCGCGCAGATCATGATCGACGCGATCGGCGAGTCCGGAGCGACGGCGCTGCTGCTCATCGTGATCGTGGCGCAGCTGTTCTGCGGCAACGCCGAGACCGCCGCGGCCAGCCGCATGGTGTTCGCCTTCAGCCGCGACAACGCGCTGCCCGGATCGAAGATATGGCGCAAGGTCAGCTCCCGTACCCAGGTGCCGGTGCCCGCGGTCTGGCTCTCGGTCGGTCTTGCCGCGGTCATCGCCCTGCCCTCCCTGTACTCGACGACCGCGTACACGGCCGTGACCGCCATCAACGTCATCGGGATCACGCCCGCGTACGCCATCCCGATCTACCTGCGCCTTCGGGCGGGCGACCGCTTCGAGAAGGGCCCCTGGAACCTGGGCCGCTGGAGCAAGCCCATCGGCTGGATAGCAGTGGTCTGGGTGGTGTTCGTGACGATCCTGTTCTGCTTGCCGCAGGTCTCGCCCGTGACGGTCGACTCGATGAACTACGCGTCGATCGCGCTCGTCGTGGTGCTCACCCTCGCCACCATCTGGTGGTTCGTGGCGAGGCGCTCCTACAGCACGCCGTCGGCGTACGGGTCGGAGCGGGAGCAGGCGGAGATAGCGGAGGACATCATCTAGGCGACCCACCGGACGTGTCGTCGTATCGCCCTATGGCAGGCGGTCGTTGAGGATCCGCTGGAAGAGTCGGTGGTCGCGCCAGGCGCCGTTGATGTGCAGGAACTCCGGCGCGACACCGAACTCCTCGAAGCCGCACTTGGCGAGGACCCGCTGCGAGGGCACGTTGTCGAGGAGGGTGCCCGCCTCGACGCGGTGCAGGCCGAGTTCGGTGTCGGCGGCGGCGCAGGCCTGCGAGACGGCGGCAGTCGCCAAGCCTTGGCCGACGTGGTCCACGTCGATCCAGTAACCGAGGTTTCCGCTGCGCAAGGGGCCGAGGACGATGCCGGACAGGGTGACCGAGCCGACGATGTCCCCCTCACGGTCGAGCACCCAGGGTGCCGCCCGCCCGGCCCGGCACTCCTCCAGCTGGACACGGAGCCGGGCGGCCTGCGCCTGCGAGGTGAAGTAGTCCTCGGGCCGGGTGGGTTCCCACGGCTCCAGGTGCGCCCGGCTGCGCAGCCGGGCACGGGCGAGACCGCCCGCGTCCTCCAGGGTGGCGGGGCGCATGACGACGTCCGGGGTGATGCGGGCGGATTCGGTGATCATGCGCCAAGGGTAGGGACTGCGGCGGGCGCGCGGGCGGGTTGGCTCACCTTCCGCCCGCCACGCGCAGGATCGTGCCGGACGTGTACGACGCCTCGTCCGAGAGCAGCCAGGAGACGGCCGCCGCGATCTCGTCGGGCTGACCGGAGCGACCCAGAGGGATATTCGCGGCGAGCTTCGCCGGGCGCTCGGGGTCGGCGTGGAACTCGGTCCAGATCACGCCGGGCGCGACGGCGTTGACGCGGATGCGGTCCGCCGCGACCTCCTTCGACAGGCCGACGGTCATCGTGTCGACGGCTCCCTTGGCGGCGGCGTAATGGACGTACTCGCCCGGGGCGCCGAGGGTCGCCGCCGCGGAGGAGATGTTCACGATGCCGCCGCCGACGCCGGTCCGTGTCATGTCGCGGACCGCGCGGCGGGCGCAGAGGAGGTAGCCGAGTACGTTCACGTCGAGCGCGCGGCGCATGGCGGCGGCGTCGGCGTCCGCGAGAGGCCCCACGGGGGCGCCGATCCCGGCGTTGTTCACCAACCCGGTGACCGGGCCCAGTTCCGCGGCGGCACTCTCGAAGAGGCGGTCGACGTCCGCCTCGTCGGCGGTGTCCATCCGGACGGTGACGCAGCGGATGCCCGCGCCTTCGCCTGCGCTCGTCGCGCGGACTTCCGCGGCCACCTTTTCGGCGGCGTCGGCGTCGGAGTGATAGCCGAGGGCGATGTGGTGGCCGTCCTTGGCGAGGCGGACGCAGATGGCTGCGCCGATGCCGCGGCTGCCGCCGGTTACGACTGTGACGGGGTTTTGCGGCACGTTTCCTCCGAGGGACGGGGCCTGACTGGGTTGCTGTTTGATCGATCATTCCCCAACCCCGCCCCTTCCCGAAACCGGGGCTCCGCCCCAGACCCCGGTCCTCAATCGCCGGACGGCTGAAAGATTTCCCCGGGGCTGGGGGAATCTCAGCCCGTCACCTCAGCCCAGACGGCCCCGCACGAACTCCCGCAACGTCCCCGGCCCCCTCCCCCCGAACCGCTCGATCGACGACGTCACCTCGTACAGCTCGTGGTGCGAGCCGATCAGGCGGAACAGTTCCCACAGCTTGTCCAGGTGGGCCACCACGTGCGCGTCCCCGTACAAGGACATCGCCCGCTCCCGCCACTGCTCCGGCGACGCGTCCACGTACTTGAGGCCGCCACCGAACGTCTCCACGATCTCGGCGACGGAAAGCACCTGCCCCGTGAGCAGCACCACGGGATCGGAGCACGACGGCATGGGATCCGCGAGGAGCCCGGCGCCCACCCTGGCCACGTCCTGCCCCGCGATCAGCGGAAGCACGGTGTCCGGCGCGCCGAGGGGCATGGCCAGCTCGCGCCCGCCGCCGGCCCGTACCAAGAAGTCCAGGTTCTCGAAGAAGACCCCGGCCCGCAGATGCACCGCCCCGACCTCCGCCCGGTCGAAGACCTCCTCGGCCACCCAGTGCTGCCGCATTCTCGGCGTCCCCGCGTCCGGCGCCGCCGCCAGCTGGGAGACCTCGACGACGCGCTCAAGGCCCTCCCGCCTGGCCGCCGCCGCGAACACGCCGGTCGCGTCAAGCAAGCCATCGGTCACCGGGTAGGTGAAGAAGGCGCGACGCACGCCCCGCACCGCCGCGAGCACGTCCGTGATCTCGCGGAGGTCGCCGACGACCACCTGCGCGCCCATCCCCCGGAGAACGGCCGCACGCTCGTCGTCGGTGCGCACGAAGGCACGTACCGCCTGACCGCGATCGAGCAGCAGCCGTACGACATGACGGCCGGTGGAACCCTGTTGTCCACCCGCCGCTCCCGTGACAAGGACCGGTTCGTTCGACGGCATCCCGTTCACCCCTCTCCGCGCCGCAGCGTGAGCGTGAACGCGCCCCGCCGCTCCAGATCCCGCAGGAACGGCTCCGCCGAGAATGCCTCCCCGGGTGCGAGAACCCCTGTCTTCGTCGGTCCCCTCCCTTCCGCGATCCGCACCGCCGCCTCCACCGAGGCCAGTGCTCCGGCCCGCCACAGGTCCTGACCCGTCAACTGGCCTGCCGCGCCGCCGCCTTCCCACATCGCCTGGACCGCGATGGTGAAGTCGGTGCCAGCGCGTTCCGCCGCGTGGATGTGCTCGCTCTCGAAGGCACCCTCGGCCTCGAAGGCACTGGTGCTGAGCATCAAGTCGACGGCACGGACGGGGACATGGCGCGGCACCGTCACCACCTCGCTTGACGGGAACGGCGCGATCATCGTGCGCGGGCCGAGCGGGGGCGGGAAGGGGAAGACGGCGTTACGGGGTTCGACATAGCCCGCGTGGAGGGCGCCGTCGCTGAACGTGAGACGTTCGGTCTCGGCGAAGAGGTGGGTCGCGGTGTTCTTGGCGCCGGTGGTCAGGCGCCAGCCGTTCACGGCGTACGCGACGACGATCCGGTCGATGTCCGCGATGCCGTCCGACACCGCTCCCGCCAGGAGGTCTCCGAGGCCGCCGTAGAAGCTGAGGCCGGGGATCATGACGGCACCGGTGCGCTGCGCCGTGTCCTGCGCGGTGTCGAAGACCCCTTTTACGTGGTGGGGCTCGAGGGCGTGGTCGATGTAGTGGCAGCCCGCTTCCGCGGCGGCGGCAGCGACAGGTGCGCCGGTGACGGCGAAGGGTCCTGCGCACTGGATGAGGACGTCGGCGGCCGTCATCACCTCGCGCAGTGCGGCGGGGTCATCCACGGAGGCGGTGCGGATCCGTACCCGCTCCCCCGCGTCGAGTTCGTCGGCCAGCGCGCGCAACGCCTCGGCGTCGCGGCCGGCCAGGAGTAACTCCTGTTCTCTGGCCAGGAGTTCGGATGCCACCAGGCGTCCGGTGTGGCCATAGGCTCCGTAGATCGCGAAGAGCGACTTTGTCATGCTCAACTCGCTTCCATACCGAAGGTATGTAACTGGTGCGGAACCTACGTACCCTGAGTATGTTCGTCAAGAGGAGCCGACCGTGACCCCGTCAGTACCGTCAGCGCGACCGACTGCCCGCCGCACACAGGCCGAGCGCTCCGACTCGACCACCGCGCAGCTGATCACCGCGGCGCAGTGGCTCTTCGGCCGGGACGGGTACACGACCACCTCGATCGTCGCCGTGGCTGCCGCCGCCGGGGTCACCAAGGGTGCGGCCTACCACCACTTCGAGGGCAAGGCGGCCCTTTTCCACGCGGTGTTCGTCCGCGAACAGGAGGAGATCGCGGCGGAATTGGAGCGCGCGGCGGCAGAAGAACCCGACGCCTGGTCCGCGCTGCGGCGCGGCTGCCGCCGGTTCCTGGAGCACTGTCTCGACCCCGGATTCCGACGGATCGTCCTGCTGGACGCGCCCGCGGTCCTCGGCTGGGAGACCGTCCGAGAGATCGAATACGCTCATACGCTGCGGGTGTTGACCGGCGGAATGCGTGCCGCGGCAGCCGCGGGCCACATCGGCGAGGGGGATCTGGACGTTCGTTGCCAGATGATGTTCGGCGCGCTGTGCGAGGCAGGCATGCTCCTCGCCCGCTCACCCGACCCCGCCTCCGCCCTCACCTCCGTGACGGCAGAAGCGGAATGTCTGCTCGCGGCGCTGGGTGCACCGGACAGGCACTGAAAAGCGGGGCGGCCGACTTGGGTAACCCGGCATCGCCCTTGCGTGAACCCTCAACCACGTAGCCGACCGGTTGATTACGCGCCGAATTCCGGGGCACTCGGAGTCGCGTCACGTAATGCTGGAATGCGATCTCCAAGGAGTGTGATCATGTCGGCTTACGGTAACTCGTCAGCGGCTTCGTCCGGCTCCCGGACAAATGGCCTCGCGATAGCCGGTCTTGTCTGCGGCATCGTCGGGGTGTTCTTCCTCAGCATCATCCTCGGGCCGCTCGCGATCATCTTCGGTGCTGTCGCCCTGCGTCAGAAGACGGCCAGGGGTGGCGGGGGCATGGCCAAGGCAGCTGTCATCCTGGGCATCGTCGACGTGATCCTGTTCATCGTGCTCATATCTGTCGCCGCCTCCTCCGGAGGATTCACCTGGTATATCGGCGGCTGACCTGAAGCACTGAGGGCGGGTCGGGCGGTTCCATCGGGTTCCATCGAGTTCCACCGGTGGGGGAATGCGCATTACGCGCGTTCCCCCACCGGTTCGTCCGCGCTCTTTGGACTTTCCGCCGATGGAATGCAGCATTCATGGTTCGGAAAGCGCATTGCGTACACGGGCGTCGAAGGATTGGATCGCCAAGGTCAAGAAGTCGAGACACTGTCGAGACAGCGGGGTTGCTCCCCGGTGTCGAGGGGAGGCGATCCGTGCATGGCGTCCATGCTCGACGGCTGTACGCCGTGGCCCGATGAGTTCGTCGACCGCTACTGGTCGGCCGGGCACTGGCGTGGCATCACGCTGGACAATCTGCTGCGCGGCTGGGGCCTGCAGCACGGGCCGCGCACCGCGCTCGTGCACGACGGCACCCGCATCACGTACGCGAACCTGAACCGGCGCGTGGACCGTATGGCCGCCGGGTTCCGGCTGCGGGGCCTGCGGCCCGGGCAGCGGGTCGTCGTCCAGCTGCCGAACGTTCCCGAGTTCGTCGTCACCGTGTTCGCGCTGATGCGCGTCGGCGCGGTCCCCGTGATCTGCCCGGTCTCGCACCGCGCGCCCGAGGTGTCCCACGCCGCACGGGTCACCCAGGCCGTCGGCTACGTCGGCCCCTCGACCTACCAGGGCTTCGACCACACGGCGATGGCCGCGGACATCGCGGCCCAAGGGCCCTTCCTGCGGCGGGTGTTCACCTTCGAGGCGCCGGGCGCCGCTTCCCCGTACGGCGGCATGACGACCGACCCGTCGGGGTGCCACTACTTCCCGCTGGACTCCGTCGACTCGCCGCCCGGTCCCGCGCTTGCCCAGAGTGCGGGACAAGTGGCGTTCTTCCTGCTGTCCGACCTGTCCGACGATGCCACCGCGGTGCCCGAGCTCATCGCGCGCACCCACGACGACTACGCCTACCAGGCGCGGGCCGCCGCCGAGCTGGTGTCGCTCACCGAGAACGACGTGTATCTCGCCGCGCCGCCCGCCGGGTTCAACCTCACCGCCGGGTTCAACCTCATCTTCGGCTGCCCCGGCATCGTCGGCACCCTCTCCGTCGGCGGCACCGTCGTCCTGGTCGAGAACGCGGAACCGGCACCGTCCCTTTCGGTCATCGGACAGGAGCGGGTCACCGTCACCTCGCTGGTGCCCGCCGTCGCCCGGCTCTGGCTCGACGCACTTCCCACGGTCGAGGCCGACCTGAGCAGTCTGCGTCTCGTCCAGCTCTGCGGCGCGTCCATGGACCGGGCGACCGCCGCGCGGGTGGGACCCGAATTGGGCTGCCACCCGCAGCAGGTCTTCGCCATGGCCGAGGGGCCGCTCGCTCTCACCCGGCCCGCCGGTCCGGACGAGACCGTGCTCACCACGCAGGGCCGCCCGCTCTCGCCCGACGACGAGATCCGCCTGGTCGACGCCGACGGCAAGGACGTGCCCGACGGGGAACCCGGCGAACTACTCGCCCGAGGTCCGTACACCCCGCGCGGCTACTACCGGGCCCCCGACCGCAACGCACGCTCCTTCACCACCGACGGCTACTTCCGCACCGGCTTCCTCGCGCGGCGCACCCCGGACGGCGACCTGATGGTGACCGGCCGCGTCGGCGCCGCGGAGGCGACGGCCTAGGCCTTTCCGGGAACCGCGGTCTCCGACACCTGGTCCTCGGGGGCGGCCTGCTCGGGGGCCAGGCTGTCCATGAAGGAGGAGACGGAGAACACCGCGCGCCCCGGGCCCGCGGGACCGTATCCGGGCGGCGACGACAGGCCGTTGGCCTCCATCGTCGCGCGGTACGCCTCAAGGAGACGGACGTGGTACTCCAGCGGCGCGCCCAGCGGGTTCGCCTTGCCCAGCGGTGTCGTGGGCTCCGGGCACCACGTCGTGAAGCGGGGCGTGATGCCGCGCGACATGAAGTACTGCAGCCCCTCGACGGTGGAGTCGATGGCCTCGCCGACCGTCTTGAAGCCGAACGGCTCCGCCATCTCCACGCCCGCCACGAAGTTCGGGATCACGTTGCGCGGCCCGAAGACGTCGGCGGAGTCCAGGATGCGGCGGTGCCACTCGTCGCGACCCACGTAGCGCTCCTTGCCGGGGCAGTAGCGCTCGAAGAGGTAGGGGTCCCACACCTCGTAGTTGGGGTGGTAGATCCGTACGCCGTAGTCGTGGAAGCGCTGCACGTCCGCCTTGGGCAGCGCCTGCGCGACGACCTTGCCGATCCAGCGGCCGGGGAAGCGCTCCTCGATAGCCTTCGCGTACTGCCCGTAGAAGTCGGCCTCGTCCTTGCCTTGGAGCTTCGAGGTGATGGCGCCACCGGTGAGCGTGTACGCGGTGGAGGACTTCGCGGTGTCGTACTTGTCGATGATCGCGAGGGCTTCGAGGACCTCGTCCATCGGCTTCACGCCCGTGTAGGGGCGGCCCGCCGCCTTCTGCTGGCGCCAGTTGTGGTTGATGTCGCAGTACCCGCACTCCTCCTTGGCGCCGAAGTACTGGCAGACCCGGAAGACCGTCAGGTAGATCAGGTAGCCCCACTGGATGGTGGGCGCCACCTCCATGACGGACTTGCCGTTCTCCAGGGTGTGCCGGTAGTAGTCCGGCATCGGCGGCAGACCCACGTCGGAGATCCGGGCGCCGTCCAGGTACAGGCCGAGTACGCCGTTGTCGTCAGCGGCCACGCGGTAGGGCGACGAGGGGTTCACGCGGACCGAGACGACCGTGCGGCGCAGGTCGTAAGGGCCGCCGGTGAGGACGATCTCCTCGGGCGGGCGGCGCAAGGCGGCGGCGCCGAGCTCGGGCAGTGTGCTGTGGTCGAAGGAGAAGATGAAGTACGACTTCGGCTTGATCTCACCGCCCTCGTTGTCACTCAGCGCGGACTCGTCGAAGGCCATGCCACCCCTGAGCAGGTCTTCTTTGATCACCGCCTCTCGCGGCACCTGCGGGAACCGCTCCATGAGTCCCTCTACGAGCTGGGTACGGCTCTCGCTGCGGCTTGCCATCTGCCGGGCACCTCGGATCCTGTCGGTGAATTGTGCTTTCCCGTGGCCCCCACGCTAATACCCTCCTCCCGCGGCGCGGACCCGCCTCCGGTTATGGGCCCCCTCAGGCCTGTCCTGGCGGGAACCTCGTGGTGCCGCTCCCGCGTTGTCCTGGCATGAATGAGCTGGTTGCCGGGGGGAACGTGCCCCTGCCGGACGGTGCCGTCACCCTGCGGGTGCCCGGCCCCTTCGACCTGTCCGTGATCGTCACGGGCGACAGCGGGAAGGTCGCGGGCGACGGCGACTTCGTCTTCTACAACCAGCCCGCAGCGCCGGGCGCCAGGCTCCAGGGCGACACGGTCACGGTCGACGGGCGGCGACTGCGTGCCGGTGCGAGCCGCGTCACCGTGGCCGTCAGTCCCGCCGATCCCGGCACTCCCCTGGGCCGCCTTCCCGGCATCACGCTCCAGGTGCACGGACCCGGCGGCCATCACGTGGCCCGTTTCACACCGCCGCGCCCCGACCGCGAGACGGTGCTGCTGCTCGCGGAGATCTACCGCAGGGGCCCGGGGTGGAAGCTGCGTGCGCTCGGGCAGGGGTACGCGGACGGGCTCGCGGGGGTCGCGAGGGACTTCGGGGTGGACGTAGCGGAGGACGAGAGCCCTCAGCCGCCCTCCCCTTCCGTTACCCGTCCACGCGCACCCGCGTCCGCACCCGCCGGTGTGCCCATGCCCCGTCCTTCGGCCGCATCCGGCCCCGACGGGTTCCTCCCGCTGGTCAACGCATCGCGGGCGTCGGTGGGCGCCCCTCCGGTCGCCATCGACGCCCGGCTGACCGCCGCCGCGAGCGCGCACGCCGCCGGGATGGCGGCGCGGTCCACGCTGAGCTCCGAGCACGCGGACGGCACGTCCCTCTACCAGCGCGTCGTCGCGGGCGGGTACGCCTACCTGGCCATCGGCGAGCATCTGGTCTCCGGGCCGCGCACGCCCGCCGACTTCGTGGAGTACTGCCTCTCCGGCGAGCAGTCACGGCGTACGGTGCACAGCCGCGCGTACACGCAGGTCGGGGTGGCCCACACCACCGACGCGCGCTCCGGCGACGTGTACTGGACGGCGCTGTGGGCCACCCCGTTCACCTCGCAGGGGCTCGCGGAGTGGGCGTCGGCCGTGCTCCGCCTCACCAACGCCGAGCGAACAGCGGCCGGTCTTCGCCCCCTCGCACCCGACCCGCTCCTGACCGTCGCGGCGCAGGGCCACAGCGCGGACATGGTCGCCCGCGCCTTCTACTCCCACACCTCGCCCGACGGCGGCGAACCCTGGCACCGCGCGTCGGCGGCGGGCAGCACGCACCGGGCGATCGGCGAGAACATCGCCTGCGGGCAGCGCACCCCGGCCGAGGTGGTGGACGGCTGGATGAACAGCCCCGGTCACCGGGCCAACATCCTCAAGCCCTCCTTCACCCACCTCGGCGTCGGCTTCGCGGGCGGCGGCTCGGCGGGAACGTACTGGACGCAGCTCTTCGGCGGCTGAGGACAGCGCCCCCTGCCTACTGTAAGCACCCTCCCTGCCGTCAGCCCACCGCCACCGCAACTCCGCTGCGGGCCGACGCATAGCCCGCCGCCACGATCTTCAGCGTCCGCAGCCCGCCCTCGCCGTCGGCCACGTCCATGCCGCCCTCCTCCGGCCCGTACAGGAACGCCCGCAGCATCCGCTCGTCCAGATCGGCCCCGAAGGGCAGTTCGAGCCCCTGCCCGCGGCGTTCGCTGTAGCCGTGGACCGCCTGGTCGAAGGCGTCCATCTCCAGGGTCGCCCGCTCGCCGACCACGGTGAGTTCGAGCCCGCCCCAGGAGTGGTGGGAGCGCGGGTGCGACCAGCTGCAGTCGATCGTGGCCACCGAGCCGTTGTCGTAGGTCACAGTGACCAGGCCGCTGGTCTCGGCGTCGACCTCGCCCTCGTACATGCGGTTGTTCGTCTGGGCGTACACGTCGACGGGCCGGGCCTCGCCGAAGAGGTCGTCCAGGAGGTCGGCGATGTGGACGGTGTGGTCCATCAGGGCGCCGCCGCCCGCGAGTTCGGGATCGGCGAACCAGCGCCGCGAGGTCGGCATGGAGCCGTTGTTCGCGCCGGACACGGTCAGGACCCGGCCCGCCTCGCCCGAAGCGACGGCCGCCTTGACGGCCGCGTACGCGGGGCTGAAGCGGACAGGGAAGGCCACCGCGAGGCGGACGCCTGCCGCCCGGCAGGCCGCGAGCATCGCCTCGCCGTCCGCGACCGTCGTGGCCAGGGGCTTCTCACACAGGACGTCCACGCCGTGGGACGCGGCGAGCTCCACGAGGGGCCGGTGGCGCGCGTTCTCGGAGCAGACGATCACCACATCAGGACCCCAGGCGAAGACCTCGTCGTACGTCTGCGCGTACGCGACCCCCATCTCCTCGGCGAACGCGCGGCCCCGCACCTCACCGGGCGCGGCCGACCCGGTGTCCGGGTCGCTGCCGATGACCTCGACACCCGGCATACGGGAGAGGAGCCGCAGGTACCCCGCCGCGTGGACATGGGCGAACGACAGAACGGCGACCTTCATCGCGTGACCTCCTTGGTGTCCGACTCGATACCCGACTCGGCACCCGACTCGATACCTGTCCGGATCTCGACGGCCCGGCCCGTGCGGCTCGACTCCACCGCCGCCTCGGCGATCCGCACCGCCTCGATCCCGTCCCGCGCGCTCACCCGCGGTTCACCGCCGCCCTCCTCCCACGAGGCCGCGAACTCCCGCAGCTCGGACAGGTAGGGGCTCTCCGTCATCGGGCTCGATGGGATGCCCTCGTTGGCCGCGCGCACTCCTTGCGCGGTGATGCGGTAGCCGGGCACGGACGTGGAGTCGTGCCGCAGGAGTCCGTCGCTGCCCGCGATCCGGAACGTCGTACGGAACTGCTGGTCCGAAAGGCCCCAGAGGCCGGTGATGTGGCTGATCGCACCGGAGGCGTGGGTAAGGACGGCGGTCGCCGAGACGACCTCGGCCTCCGCTCCCCCCGTGGCGTGCTCGACGCCCCGCGTCTGCGCGTGCACCCGGACCACGTCGCCCGCGATCCAGCGGGCGATGTCGATGTCGTGCACCATCAGGTCCATGATCACACCGCCGGACTTGGCGGGGTCGGCGAACCAAGGCGCCCACTGCGGGCGCGCCCCGCCCCGCGTGAACCGCAGCACCGCCAGATCCCCCAACTCACCGCTCTCTACGGCTTGTTGCATCGCCGCGTACGCCGGGAAGTACCGCACCACATGGGCGGGGTGCAGCCGTACGCCCGCCGCTTCGGCGGCTGCCGCGATCTCCTCGGCGTCGGAGGCATTGAGGGCGAGCGGCTTCTCGCAGATGACGTGCCGGCCCGCGGCGACGGCCGCGAGGGCGAGCTCCTTGTGGGTGGGGGTGGGGGTGCAGATGTCGACGGCCGTGCAGTCGGCGAGCAGTTCGTCGAGACTCGCCACCGCAGCGACCTCGCGCCCCGGGTACTCGGCGGCGAGCTTCTCCGCGGAGCCGTCGACGGTGTACACGCTGACGCGCGCACCCAGTTCCAACCAGCCGGGGAGATGGGCGCGGGCGATGCCGCCCGCGCCGATCAGGCCTATTCGCATGGGCAGAGTTACCTTTCGTGGTTCCTGGAGTGGGGTCAGCTCTTGGAGCCGGAGAGCGCGACGCTCTGCACGAAGTGCCGCTGCAGGAAGACGTAGACGACGAGCATCGGAAGGCTCGCGATGAGCGAACCGGCCATCATCACCGGGTAGTTGGTCTCGTACTGGCCTTCCAGTGAGGTCAGTCCGGCGCTGATCGGCATCTTCTGCGGGTCGGTGTTCACGATCAGCGGCCACAGGAGGTCGTTCCACGACCACATCGCGGTGATGACGGCGAGTGCGGCGAGCGCGGGCCGGACGAGCGGCAGCATGATCGACCAGAAGATGCGGAGCGAACTCGCGCCGTCGATCCGTGCGGCCTCCTCCAGCTCCTTGGGGAGCGTGAGGAAGAACTGCCGCAGCATGAACGTCCCGAACGCGCTGAACATGCCGGGCAGGAACAGCGCGGGCGCCGAGTTGAGCAGGCCGAGCCGCTGGATGATGTCGTACTGCGGAAGGACGAGCAGCGAGCTCGGCACCATGAGTACGGAGAGGAAGAGTCCGAACAGGACGTTGCGGCCCCGGAACTGCATGCGCGCGAAGGCGTAGGCGGCGAGCGAGCAGAACACCAGCTGCCCGACCGTGCGCCCCACCGTGTTGAAGACGCTGTTGAAGAGCATCTCCCGGAACGGCAGCGCGGTGAAGACCTCTTCGAAGCTCGACCAGTTCCAGGTGTGGGGCAGAAAGGTCGGCGGCACCTGGGCCGTCTCGGCGAGGGACTTCGCCGCGGTGAGCAGCTGCCACAGGAAGGGGAAGACCATCACCAGGGCGCCGAGCGAGAGCACCGCGTGGGTGGCGACCGAACCGGCGTTGATACGTCGGACGTTGACGCGTCGGAAGTTGACGCGTCGGACGTTGACGCGCCGACGGCTCGCGGGCCGCGCAGAGGGACTCGCCGAGGACTCACGCATAGTGCACCCACCTCTTCTGCAGCCTGAACTGCACCAGCGTCAGCGCCGCGATGATCAGCATGAGCAGGAAGGCGAGGGCGGCGGCCGGACCCTGGGCGTTCTCGATGAAGGCCCACTTGTAGAAGAGGCTCACCACCGACTGGGTGTCGCCGATCGCCGGGTTCTTCTCGGCCATCATGATGTAGATCAGGTCGAAGGTCTGCAGGGAGTTGATCATGCAGATGATGGACGAGAAGAAGATCGTCGGACTGAGCAGCGGCATCGTGATCGTGAAGAACCGGCGCAGCGGCCCGGCGCCGTCCAGCTCGGCGGCCTCGTAGTAGTCCTGCGGGATGCCCTTGATGCCCGCCATGAAGATGATCAAGTAGTAGCCTGTGGTCGACCAGACCATGACGGTGCCGATCGCGTACACGGCGGTCGAGGGGTCGGAGACCCAGTAGCGGCGGTCCGCGCCGAACCACTCGAAGACTTCGTTGATCAGTCCGTAGTCTCCGTTGTAGAGCCAGTTCCAGACGAGGCCGACGGCGACGGGCAGCGTCACGAACGGGATGAAGTACAGGGCGCGGTAGATCGCGACGCCGCGCAGTCCACGCCGGTTGAGCAGCGCCGCGACGCCGATCGCGACCGGCAGGGCGAGCAGCCCAATGACGCAGTAGATCAGCGTGTTGCCGAGTGCCTGCCAGACGGTGACGTCCTTGAGGACGCGTACGTAATTGTCGGTGCCGATCCAGGTGTTGCCGCCGAATGCCCCGAACTCGGTGAAGCTGTAGAAGAAGGTCTGGAGCAGCGGCCAGAAGTAGAAGAGGGCGAAGCCGATGCCGAGCGGCGCGATGAAGAGGTAAGCGGCGCGCTGGTTGCGGGACTTGGGCGCGGCTTCTTCTGACGACTTGCGTCGTCCTGCCGCCTTCGCCGCCGCCGTGGAGGGAAAGACACTCATCATGCGCGCTCCTCCTTCAGGGCCCGGTCCATCTGCTTGCCCAGCGTGCGGGCGGCGCTCTCGATGCCGCCCTTGCCACTGAACGCGGCGCCCAGGAGCGGGTATTGGAGGTTCTCCCAGACCGCGGTGTTCTTCGAGCTCGGGTACGGCACGGCGTACTTCTGCATCTCGACGAAGCACTTCAGGTCGAACTCGGGCATCGACTTGAACCAGGCGTCCTGCGTCCCCTCGTACGAGGAGATGGTGACGCCCGCGGACGCCTGGATCTCGGCGGCCCTGCGACCGGCCATGAAGTGGACGAACTTCCAGGCGGCAGCCTTCTTGCGGCTCTTGGCGGAGATGACGTTGGCGAGGCCGTGGATGATCGTGGCGCGCTCGCGGCCCTTGGGCAGGACGGTGACGCCGCCGTGGTCCTTGATCGCGGGGGTGGCGTGCATCTGGCCGGAGAACGAGGAGATCTCGTAGACCATGGCGGCCTTCTCCGACCAGAAGCGGTTGCGCGCCTTGGATTCGACCATCGCGCTCTGCGGCGGTGACCAGCCGCGGTCGATCATGTCGGTCCAGTAGCGCAGGCCCTCGATGGACCGCTCGTCACCGAAGCCGGACTTCCCGTCCTTGAGGACGTAGCCGCCCGCTCCGTAAATGGCGGGGTAGATCTGGGCCTGGCGGTCCATCTCGGCGGCCATGCCGTGCACACGCTCGCGCGGGTTGGTGAGTTCGGCGGCGGCGTCGCGCACGTCGTCCCATGTCCAGGTGGCATCCGGGTACTTGATGCCCGCCTTGTCGAAGAGCGCCTTGTTGTACCAGAGGCCGATGGTGTCGAAGTCCTTGGGGATGCCGTACTGGGTGCCCTGGTAGGCGTAGATCTTCACGAGCGATTCGGGGTGGCGGTCCACCGGGGTCGCGTCGCTCTTGATGTGTCCGCTCAAGGGCTCCAGGACGCCGTTGGACGCGTACAGCTTGAGATTGACCGCGTTCATCCAGAACACGTCGGGGGCTGTGCCGCCACGCATCGCGGTCTTCAGGGTGGTCCAGTAGCTGGACCAGGGCGTGAGCTCTATGCGCACGGATATGCCGGGGTTCTCCTTCTCGAAGGCCTCGATCACCTTCTGCAGCCCCGGCACATGGGCCACGTCCCACACCCCGTACGTGAGGGTGGTCCCGCCACCGCTCTCCTTGCCGTCGTCACTCCGGCCGGAGCAGGCGGCGAGCAGGGGCGCCGCCATCGCTCCGTACAGCAGAGTTCTCCTGCGCATGGGCGCCTCCGTCTGCGTTGTCCTACGGCGTCGCATCCGTCAGGAGATCGGATTCGACCTGGTCAAGTGCTTTGCGTACGGCGCCGATCGCGACGCCCTGTTCGCCGAGCGTGCTCAGTGCGATGCGGGGGACGTGCAGCGTCAGCGGGCGCAGTCTGTCCTCGATCAGCGGCACGAGATGGCCGCCCAGCGGGGTCGCGCCGCCGGTGAGCACCACTAACTCCGGGTCCACGGCGAGGGCGAGGGCGGCGATGCCCGGCGAGATGCGGTCGGCGAAGTCCGCTACGGCGGCGAGTGCACGTGGGTCCGCGGTGTCCGCGGCGCGGGCGAGGGCGGCCACTTCGGACTCACCGGGGCGCCGCGCGCCCTTCCAGCTGAGAGCTTCCTGCGCGGTGTTCATGCCGAGCAGCGGAAGCAGACCCAGCTCGCCCGCGCCGCCGCGCCGCCCCCGGTGAAGGCGCCCCCCGATGGTGAGGCTGCACGCGACTCGGTGTCCGGTCAGGACGCAGACGACGTCTCCGGCGAGGGTGGCCGCGCCCTGCCAGCGCTCGGCGAGCACGGCGAGGTTCACGTCGTTCTCGACGAGGGTGTGGCCCGGCTCGCCGTCGGCGAGGAGCTTGCCTAGGCCGACGCCGGACCATTCGGGGATGACGTGGGAGGTGATGGTGCCGCCCGCGTCGACGACGCCGGGTACGCCCACGCAGCGGGCGAGGATGTCGTCGCGCCGTACGGAGTGCGCGTCGAGGAAGGCTTCGAGTCCCTTGCGCAGGAGGTCGAGCCGCCTTGCGCCGCCCAGCTCCGGGTCGATGTCCTCGCGGTGGACGGCGAGCACCGTCCCGCCGAGATCGGCGAGGAGGAGCACCATCTTGTGCAGGCCTATGTCGGCGCCCACGACGTAGCCCGCCTCCACGCGGAACCGGAACCGCCGGGCGGGGCGGCCCGGCGCGCGCTCCCCGTCCTCGCGCTCGGCCTCCCCCGCCCAGCCGTGCGCGGTCAGCTCCTCGACGGCGGATTCCACGGTGGGCCGGGAGAGTCCGGTGCCCGCGGCGAGCTCCGCGAGTGTCTGCGGGCTGCGGCGGTGCAGGGCGCGCAGCACGACGGTGGTGTTCAGCCGGCGCAGCGAGGCGAGATCGTGCCCCCGTGTCCCGTTCCGCAACACTTCTTCACCCCATGTCGAGGCCGGGGCATCCCTGTTGACCTGTGGATCAACCGCTGCTCCCGGAGATTTGGGAGGACACTTTCATATCTGTGCCCGGCGGGGAACCCCCTTCGCGGGGACGGATTTCGCGAGGGCGGGCCCGACCGCGGGGCGGTTTACCGGGTCGTAACCGCGCCCCCGAGCACCCTCGGGCGACTACCGGACAGCCGTCGGTGACGAAGTCGAGGTCAGCCGGTGCGCGGCGGCATTTTACTGACGGCTCATCAGGAAAGACCGGTGTTAACTCCGTGCGCGACCCCTTGCCAAGGGAGATCGTACGTGTTCGGATTATCTCTGTCGGGCGGTCACCCACCGCCTCGTATCCGCAGTTCAGACCCTGTACGGCGGGCCAGTCAGGCCTGTCTGCCCTCCCCCCCCATACCCCCATTTCCCCTCGCACGAAGTGTCCGGAGTCGTGCTGCCCGTTTGCCTGCGGCAGCCCGAAAGAGCCCGAAAGAAGGGACCCCCCCGTGTTCGATCTTTCGTCCGTCGATCTGCTCGACGCGTTCACCCGCGAACTGCGACTGTGCAAGCTCACCGAGGGCGAGCACGTCGTCGTCCTCTCCGAGCCCGGCAGCCGCGGCGACTACGTGGCGGCGGCGTTCGGCGCCGCGAAGGCGTGCGGCGCCCATGTCATCGCCGCGACCGTCCCCGGCGGCAGCCCCGCGCCGATGCCGAGCACCCACACCGGTGCGGGCCCGGGCCTGGTCTCCGTGCTCAACGACACCACCGCGCAGGACCTGCTGAAGTCCGCCGATCTGGTCGTCGACATCACCCGCGAAGGCTTCATCCACGCGCCCGTCCAGCAGGAGATCCTGCGCGCGGGCACCCGCATCATCTTCGTCTGCGACGCACCCGACGTGCTCATCCGCAATCTGCCCAAGGAGTCCGACAAGGACGAGGTGCTCGAAGGGGTCCAGCTGCTCAAGCGGTCGACCGTCATGAAGGTCACCTCGGACGCGGGCACGGACCTGACCGTGCAACTGGCGGGTTCCAAGCCCGAGTTCCAGTGCGGCTTCGCCGACGACCCGGGCCGCTGGGACCACTGGCCGAGCACGATGGTGCTTGCCTGGCCGGAGATCTCCGACGGGCAGATCGTGCTCGCCGAGGGAGACATCCTGCTGCCCTTCAAGGAGTACGTGCGTCAGCCGGTCACCCTGCAGATTTCGGGCGGGCAGATCGAGAAGGTGTCGGGCGGCGCCGAGGCCGAGCTCCTGAACACGTTCTTCGATGACGCGGACGACCAGTGGGCGCGCAGCCTCTCCCACATGGGCTGGGGTCTGATGCGTACGGCCGACTGGTTCGCCACCGCGATGTACGGCAAGGACGACCTGATGGGCATGGACGCCCGCGCCTTCGCCGGGAACTTCCTGTGGTCCACAGGACCGCACCCCGTCCTCGGGCGCGAGTCGTACGCGCATCTCGACATCGCCATGCGCGGCTGCACGGTCCGGGTCGACGACACCGAGGTCGTGACGGGCGGCCGTCTCACCGAGCGCTGACCCGCGCCGCGCGTCAACTGCCCGAACGTGTAAGCAAGATGGAGGAAGTGTGGCGTCCAGCCAGTCGTACGAAGTCACCGTCGTCGGAGGCGGCCTCGGTGGCCTGACCGCCGCCCTCGCGCTGCGGCAGCGCGGTCTGCGGGTCACCGTGCTCGAACAGGCCGCGCAGCTCGGTGAGGTGGGCGCGGGCATCCAGACGGCGCCGAACGCCAGCCGCATCCTGCTCGGCCTCGGCCTGCGCCGGCAGCTGGAAGCCATCCACACCGAACCGCTCGACCAGGTGCGGCGGCGCTGGAAGGACGGCAGCGTCGTCGGACTCACCTCGCTCGGCCGGCGCTGCAAGGAACAGTTCAACGCGCCGTACTGGCACTACCACCGGGCCGATCTGCACCGCGTCCTCATGGACGCCTGCGTCGACCCGGCGGGGCCAGGACCCGTCGTCGCGCTGCACACCGCGAGCAAGGTCGCCGAGCTCGACCGCACCGACCCCGCGCACCCGGTGGCGATCACGGACGACGGGCGGCGGTACGTGTCCGACGTCGTCATCGGCGCCGACGGCATCCGCTCCCAGGTGCGCGACCTGATGGGCGCCCCGGACACCCTGCAGTTCTCCGGCGAGATGGCCTACCGGGCCCTCATACCGGGCGACTTGATCGCGGCCGACCCGGCGACGCGCTGGCTCGTCGACCGCTACCAGTCCACGATCTGGTACGGGCCCGACCGCCATCTGGTGCACTACATGATCCGCGGCGGCGAGTACCTCAACATCGTGGCCTGCGTGCCCTGCACGGACGAGGTCGCCGAGAAGTGGTCCATCGCCTCCACCGCGCAGGACCTCGTCGACGCCTTCCCCGGCTGGGACGACCGCGTCCCGGCGATGCTCTCCAAGGCGAAGGAGGACGTCTCCTGCTTCGCGCTCTACCACCGGCGCCGCGACCCGGTGTGGCAGGACGGCCGCGTCGCCCTGCTCGGCGACGCCTGCCATGCGATGCTCCCCTACCAGGCGCAGGGTGCTTCACAGGCCATGGAGGACGCCGCCGTGCTCGCCGAGGAACTGGGCGCGGTCACGGCGGACGGCATCGACGGTGCGCTGCGCCGCTATGTCGACCGGCGCGCCAAGCACGCCGGGATGGTGCAGGACGCCTCGCTGCAGAACAAGACCTTCTACCACTTCCCCGACGGCCCCGAGCAGCAGGCCAGGGACGAGAAGCTCCGGCGGAACTTCGACGGCGAGTCCGATCTCTCCTACGACTGGCTCTGGGGCGGCAGCCCGCTCAACGACCCCGATCTCGGCGCGTTCTCCTACCAGTTCACGCGCTGATCCCCTCCCCCTCAACTCCCCCCACCCCGCTGACCCGGCACCCGCAACCGCCGCAGAACGTCCCCGACACGACCCTGTGGAGCGCACGTGAAAACAGGCGATCAGATCGTTCAGGAACTTCCCTGGAGGTGGTCGGTCCAGGGCAAGATCTTCATCATCGGTGGCCTCGGCTACCTCTTCGACGCGTACGACATCGCCTTGAACGGCTTCCTCATGCCGCTCCTCGGCAAGCATTTCGACCTCTCGCTCAGTGAGCGCGGGCTCGTCGCCACCGCCAACCTGGTGGGGATGGCCGTGGGCGCCGTCGCCTGGGGCGCGGTCGCCGACCGTATCGGCCGCAAGAAGGCCTTCAGCGTCACGCTGCTGATCTTCGCCCTGTTCTCGGTGTTCGGCGCGCTCGCGCCGACGTATCCCGTCTTCCTCGCGCTGCGGTTCCTCGCGGGTGTGGGGCTCGGCGGCTGTATCCCCGTGGACTACGCCCTGGTGGGCGAGTTCTCGCCGCGCAAGTACCGGGGCAGGATCCTGACCGCGCTCGACGCGTGGTGGCCGGTGGGCGTGACCCTGTGCGGGCTCGTCTCGACGGCGATGCTGACCCTCGACGGCAACTGGCGGTGGATGCTGGCGACGATGGTGCTGCCCGCGCTGCTGCTCTTCTGGGCCCGGCGCGGCATCCCCGAGTCGCCGATCTATCTGACGAAGAAGGGCCGCGAGGCCGAGGCGCGGAAAGTCATCGACGACCTGGTGGCGCGGACGGGCGCTCCCGTGGAGCCCTATGTCATCCCCGAGCCGGTGGAGGACGAAGGACCGCGCGGCGTGGGCGCCGCCGTCGACCAGCTGCGCCGCATCTGGGCCTTCAGTCCGCGCATCACATCGGTGGCCTGGCTGCTCTTCTCCACCATCATGCTGGTCTACTACGCGGCCCTGAGCTGGATGCCCTCGATCCTCAAGGAGGAGGGCCAGGGCGACACGGCCGCGTTCATGAGCACCACGGTGATGAGCGGCGTCGGCATCGTCGGCGTCCTGGTCTCCACCGCCCTGGTCGACCTCGTCGGCCGCAAGTGGCTGATCGGTGTCTCTGCGCCGGTCGCTTCGCTCGCCCTGGTGGTGTTCGCGCTGGTCAGGGACATGCCGACCGGTTCGGTCGTGGCCATCGGTGTCTTCGGCTTCCTGGCCCAGCTGGCCATCCCCGCCCTGTACGCGTACATCTCCGAGCTCTACCCCACTCCCCTGCGGGCCAGCGGCTTCGGCTGGGCCTCATCGGTCAGCAGGGTGCTCACCGGGTTCGCACCGCTGCTCTTCGGCTCGGTGATGTGGCCGGTGCTCGGTCTTCCGCTGACGTTCGCCGTGCTCGGCGCGACGGTCCTGGTGGCCGTCGTGTGGATGGCGGTGGCCGCGCCGGAGACGAAGGGCCGGGAGCTGGACGGCGCGGAGGAGTCCCCGGAGGCCGCGGCACCGCTGCCGGTCCCCGAGCAGGCGGCGCTCTGAGCGGCGCCTGCCAGCCAAGCTCCCCCGCGCACCCCCTACGTACGACAGGAGGACCATGAAGCCCGCCCCCTTCGCCTATCACCGGGCCCGCGACCTCGACGGCGCCACGCGGCTGCTCGCCGAGCTCGGTGATGACGCCAAGGTCGTCGCCGGCGGCCAGAGCCTGGTCGCGATGATGAACTTCCGGCTCGCCCGGCCCCGGCACCTGGTCGACATAGCCGCTCTGCGGGAGCTCGACGGTGTGCATACGGACGCGGCGGGCGGGCTGCGCATAGGGGCGCTCACCACCCACCACACGGTGGAGAGGGACCCGGCGGGGCGGCTCGGGGCGGACTTCGGTGTGCTGCGCGATGCCATGCCGTGGATCGGGCATCTGCCGATCCGTACCCGCGGTACGGTCGGCGGCAGCATCGCGCACGCCGACGCCACCGCCGAGTGGTGTCTGCTCGCCCTCGCGCTCGACGCCGAGTTCGTGGTCCGCGGGCCGCGCGGCGAGCGCCGGATCGCGGCCGGGGAGTTCTTCCTCGGCTACTACACCACCGCCATCGACTTCGACGAGATCCTCGTCGAGATCGTCTTCCCGCGCCCGGCACCGCACGCCGCGCTCACCGAATTCGCCGAGCGGCAGGGGGACTTCGCTCTCGTCTCCGCGGTCGTGGACCTCGATGTCGCGGGCGGTGCGGTACGCGGCGGGCGGGTGGCGCTCGGCGGGGTCGCCGCCGCCGTGGTGCGTGTGCCGGAGGCGGAGGCGGTCCTCGCGGACGGCGGCTCGTTCGCCGAATGCGCGGCAGCGGCGGCGGACGCGGTCGATCCCCCGGCCGACGCGTCCGGCAGCACGCACTACCGCAAGCAGCTCGTCCGCACGCTGGTCCTGCGTGCCTGTGAGGAGGCGAAGACCCGATGAACAAGGCAGTAAAAGAAGGGCAGTTGGTCGGCAGGTCCGTGGCACGGCGTGAGGACCCCCGGCTGCTCACCGGGCGTGGCAGGTTCGTCGACGACATCGCGCTGCCGGGCATGCTGCACGCCCAGTTCGTCCGCAGCACGGTCGCGCACGGCGAGATCACGTCGATCGATCTGACGGCGGTCCGTGATGTGCCGGGTGTCGTCGCCGCGTTCACGGCCGACGACCTGGAGCTGACCGACATCACCGCCCAGCTCGGCCGCCCGCTCTCGGAGTTCGTGCCGACCGCGATGCCCGTCCTGGCCCGCGACCGGGTCCGCTATGTCGGGGAGCCCGTCGCGATCGTCGTGGCACGGAACGCGTACGCCGCGGAGGACGGCCTGGAAGCGGCCAAGGTGAGTTACGCGACCCTTCCCCCGGTCGTCTCCGAAGAAGCGGCCCTCGCGCCCGACGCGCCGCTCGTCCACGAAGAGGCGGCGCACAACACCCTGGTGGACGTCTCGCTCTTCGCCACCGACGGCATCGACGAGATCTTCGACTCCGCAGCCTGCGTCGTCCATGTCGCCTCACGCACCGGTCGGCAGAACGCCCTCCCCCTGGAGACGCGCGGTGTCGTCGCGGACTGGGACGACCGGGAGGAACAGCTGATCCTGCAGACCTGCACCCAGGTCCCGCACCAGGTGCGGACGGTGGCGTCCCGCTGTCTGCGCCTTGACGAACGGGCGGTGCGGGTCGTGGTGCCCGACATGGGCGGCGGCTTCGGCCAGAAGTGTGTCGTCGGGCGCGAGGAGATCGCCGCTGCCGCTGCCGCTCTGCGGCTTCGCAGGCCGGTGAAGTGGATCGAGGACCGCAAGGACGCCCTGTCCGCCTCCTTCCTCGCCCGCGAACAGCACTACGACGTACGCGCGGCCTTCGACGAGGAGGGCAGGATCCTCGGCCTGGACGCCGATGTGGTGTGCGACATGGGCGCCTACTCCTGCTATCCGTTCACGGCGGGCATCGAGCCGCTGATGGCGTCGGCCGAGATGCCCGGCGTCTACAAAGTGCCCGCCTACCGGGTGCGCGGCCGTGCGGTCACCACCAACAAGGCGCCCACCGCGCCCTATCGGGGGGTGAGCCGTCCGCAGTACGTGATGGTGGTGGAGCGGCTCTTCGAGCGGGCCGCACGTGAACTGGGCCTGGACGCCGTGGAGATCCGCCGCCGCAACGTCATCACCGAGTTCCCTTACACGGGCGTCAACAACATCACGTACGACCCGGGCTCCTATCTGGAGTCGCTGAACCTGTGCGAGCAGCTGGTCAAGGACGAGGGCTGGTACGAGAAGCGCTCGGAGGCGGCGGCGCAGGGTCGGCACATCGGCATCGGCTACTCCTGCTTCAGCGAGCGCACCGGCTACGGCTCCAAGGCCTTCGCCCAGCGCAAGATGCGGGTCGTCCCCGGCTTCGACATCTCCGAGGTCCGGATGGACACCAGCGGCGCGGTGACCGTCACCACCGGCACGATGAGCCACGGGCAGAGCCACGAGACGACGATGGCGCAGATCGTGGCGGACGAACTGGGCGTGGACATCCTCAAGGTGAAGCTCCATCAGGGCGACACCGAGCGCATCACCTACGGCTGGGGCACCTTCGCGAGCCGTTCCATCACCGTGGGCGGCAGCGCGGTGCGGCTCGCGGCGGCGAAGCTCGGCGAGAAGCTGTGCCGGATCGCCGCGGCACGCTGGGAGGTCGGTCCTGACGACGTGGAGCTCGTGTCAGGGGCCGTACGGCGCCGCGACGGGACCATACTGACCTACGAAGAGCTGGCCGATATCGCCTACCTCCAGGCGCAGTTGCTGCCCAAGGACATCGAGCCGGGCCTGAGCGCCACCGCCACGTTCGACGTCTTCAACGACGGCACCTTCTCGAACGCCACCCACGGTGTGGTCGTCGAACTCCACGAAGGCACCGGGCAGGTGGAGATCCTGCGGTACGTCTGCGTCGAGGACTGCGGCGTGGCGATCAACCCGCAAGTCGTGGAGGGGCAGTGCCGTGGCGGCATCGCGCAGGGCATCGCGGGCGCGCTCTTCGAGCAGGTGACGTACGACGCCCAGGGCGAACCGTCGGCGACCAGCTTCATGGACTACAAGGTGCCCACCGCCCATGAGATCCCCGACGTCCTGATCCATCACCTGGAGACGCCGTGCGCGTTCACCGAGACCGGCGCGAAGGGCGCGGGCGAGGGCGGCACCATCGGGGCGCCGGCCGCCGTGCTCAACGCCGTCAACGACGCGCTCCTTCCCACGGGCGTCGAGCTCGATCACACCCCCATCACCCCGGAGACGGTGCACCGCGCCCTGAACCTGGAGCTCTCCTCATGACCGACACCGGCAACATGACAGCCACCGGCAACGCCACCGACGTTCTGCTGCTCACTCTCGACGTCAACGGCGAGCGGCACGAAGTGATCACTGAGCCCCGCCGCACCCTGGTGGACGTGCTCCGGCACGATCTGCGCCTGACCGGAACCCACGTCGGCTGCGAGCACGGCATCTGCGGAGCGTGCACGATCCTGGTCGACGACCGGCCCGTACGCGCGTGTCTGATGTTCGCGGCGCAGGCCGAAGGTGCCCGGATCCGTACCGTCGAGTCACTGTCGGACGGGACCGAACTGAGCGATCTGCAACGGTCGTTCAGTGAGCACCACGGCCTTCAGTGCGGCTTCTGCACCCCCGGCTTCCTGATGCTCGCCGAGGGTTTCCTCGCCGAGCGGCCCGAGGCGACCAAGGACGAGATCCGTGAGGTCGTCGCCTCCAACCTCTGCCGGTGTACCGGCTACCAGACCATCGTCGAGGCGATCGACGGGTGCGCCGTCACCCGGCGCTGCCCCAAGGAGTCCTGATGCAACTCACCAACTCGGTCCCGGTCAAAGCCTCGCCGGACGAGGTATTCGCCCTGATGAACGACGTCGAGCGGGTCGCCTCGTGCATGCCGGGCGCGGCGCTCGAAGGGCGCGACGGCGACGCCTGGCAGGGCTCCGTGAAGATCAAGGTCGGACCGATCAGTGCCGCGTACGCCGGTACGGTCCGCTTCCTGGAGGTCGACCCGCAGGGGAGGCGGCTGCGGGTCCAGGCACGTGGGGCCGACACCCACGGGAGCGGTGACGCGGAGGCCGAGGTCGCGCTCGAAGTGCTCGCGGCGCCGGAGGGTGCACTGCTTCAGATCTCCACGGATCTGGTGATACGCGGCAAGATCGCGCAGTTCGGGAAGGGCGCCATCGCGACCGTGTCCGACCGGATCCTGCAGCAGTTCGCACGGAATCTGGGGAGCCTGCTCGACCAGGACCGGACACCGGCCGCATCCACCTCCGGCCTGCCCTCCACCGCACCCCGGGCCGCTCTCCCGGCGGCCCCCGCGGAAGCCGAACTCGACGGTCTCTCCATGCTGCTCGGTCCGGCCGCCGCCAAGTACGGCGTCGTCGCCGGCGCCTTCGCCTTCGGCCTCTTCGAGGGCTGGCTGCTCGGCAGGATCGGCGCACAGGCGAGGGAGCTGCGCGCGCTGAGGAGGGCATCGTGAACTACGGCCAGGAAACGGAACGTACCTACGAACGAGCCGGATTCGGTGCCCCCGTGCGCAGGGGCAGCCGCCCCGCCATCCTGGTCGTCGACCTCACACGCGGCTTCACCGAGGACGCGTTTCCCTCGGGGGCGGATCTGAGTGATGTGGTGGGAGCGGTAGGGGAGTTGATCGACAGCGGGCGCCCTGCCGACGTGCCCGTCATCTTCACCGCGATCGCCTACACACCCGCCGAGGCCGCGGGCGACTCCGTCACCTGGCTGCAGAAGGCTCAGGGCATGCGGTCCCTGGTCGAGGGCGGCGAGGAGGTCGCACTCGATCCCCGACTCCCCCGCGAGCCACAGGACTTGATGGTCGTGAAGAAGGGGGCTTCGGCCTTCTTCGGGACCTCGCTGGCCGCCCTGCTCACCGGTCTCGGCTGCGACACGGTCCTGGTGTGCGGGGCGACGACGAGCGGCTGTGTGCGGGCGAGCGCGGTCGACGCCGTGCAGAGCGGGTTCTCGGTGCTCGTGCCGCGCGCGTGCGTCGGCGACCGCGCCGAGGGGCCGCACGAGGCGAGCCTCTTCGACATCCAGGCCAAGTACGGCGACGTCATCGACCTCAAAGAAGCAGTCGACTACCTCGGCACCCTCACGCACGCCAGGAGGAACGCATGACCCCGCCCGACCGCTGCCTCCCGCAGTCCGCCCTCGCCGACCTGGCCGACGTCCCCGCCACCAGCCGCTGGGTCCGCTCGGGCGCCACCCGCCTGCACCTCCTCGACTACGGCGGCCCCGGAATCCCGCTCCTCGTCCTGCCCGGCATCACGAGCCCCGCCGTCACGATGGACTTCGTGGCGCGCGAACTGAGCGACCTGGTACGCCCGTTGGTACTGGACGTCCGCGGGCGCGGGCTCTCCGACGGCGGCGGCTCCTACACCCTGGAGGAGTACGCCGAAGACGTCGAAGCCGTCGTCACGGGGCTCGGCCTCGACCGTCCCATCCTGTTCGGGCACTCCATGGGCGCGCGCATCGCCGCGGTGACCGCGGTGCGCGGCAAGGTGGCGCTGCGTGGCACGGTGCTCGGGGACCCGCCGATGAGCGGCCCCGGACGCGGGCCCTACCCCACGCCCCTGGAGGCCTTCCTCGCCCAGCTGGCACAGGCCGCGCGCGGTACCGACGCGGAAGAGGTGTCCCGGTCCTGGCCGCGCTGGCCGCGCCGGGAGCAGGAGCTGCGGGCCCGCTGGCTGGCGAGCTGCGACGCCGAGGCGATCGCCGCCACGCACCGCGGCTTCGAGACCGAGGACTTCTTCGACTGGTGGCCCTCCGTGCCGGGGCCCACCGCTCTCCTGTACGGCGCGGACAGCCCCGTCGTCACCGCGGTGGGCGCCGCCGAGGCGGCGCGCCTTCTCCCGTCGGCCGTCATCGGCAGCATCCCGGACGCGGGTCACATGCTGTTCTGGGACAGCGGCCACGCCGCCCTCACCGCCCTGCGTGAGGCGCTGCGCCCGATGCTGACCTGACCGCCCTAGCCGATCAACCACCGTGCTTAAGTGGGCCCCATGGCTGACGAAACCTCCACCACGACGGCTACGACGTCAGGGCCGCCCGAGCCGCCCGCCGCCCTCACGGCCGCCCCCGGATACCAGGTACGGCGCCTGTACCAGGCCTACCTCGCGGTGTGGATCCGGGCGGTGGATCCCACGCTCACCGGACCGCAGTTCGCCGTACTGCAGGCCGTGGACGCCTCGCCGGGCCGCGACCAGCGGTCGATGGCGTCCGCGGTGGCCCTGGACACGTCGACGATGGCGGACGTGGCACGTCGCCTGGAGAACCGGGGGCTGCTCCTGCGCAGGACGGCCGCCGACGACGGCCGCCGCAAGCTCCTCTATCTGACCGAGGAGGGTGAGCGCACCCTCCGCGACTCCAACCGTCGCGCCCGCGAGCTCGACGAGCGGCTCCTGGAGCCGTTCGGGGGCGAGCGGCGCGAAGAAGTCATGCATCTCCTCACGTCCCTCGCCGATCACTGGGAGGGGCTGACCGAGGACTCATAGCCGTACGCATCGCCGTACGAGAACATCCGGAGGATCCCGTGGCAGTGACCGCGACGACAGCGACCGACCACCACATCGGCATGATCGTGCCCAGCTCGAACCTGACGATGGAGACGGAGCTGCCGCGCATGCTGCGCGACCGCGAGTCCGTGGCTCCGCAGGATCGGTTCGTCTTCCACAGCAGCCGGATGCGTATGAAGCACGTGACGCCCGAGCAGCTGAAGGCCATGAACGCGCAGACCGAGCGGGCCGCGCTCGAACTCGCCGACGCCAGGCCGGACGTGGTCGCCACCGCCTGCCTCGTCGCGATCATGGCGCAGGGCCCGGGACACCACTGCACGGCGGAGGACGAGATCACCGCCGCCCTGCGCTCCGAGGGCGCACAGGCGCCGGTGATCTCCAGCGCGGGCGCCCTGCTCGACGGCATCAAGGCGCTCGGCGCCGCACGGGTGGCGATCATCACCCCGTACATGAAGCCGCTCACGAAGATGGTCGCCGACTACATCGAGGACACCGGGATCGAGGTCGTGGACGCGCTCAGCCTTGAGGTGCCGGACAATCTGGCGGTCGCCCGGCTCGACCCGGCCGACCTGCGCGACCACTGGCGGCGCGTGGATCTGAGCCGCGCCGACGCGCTCGTCCTCTCGGCGTGTGTGCAGATGCCTTCGCTCGCGTCGATCCAGGCGGTGGAGGACGCGGCGGGTCTTCCCGTCCTGTCGGCGGCCACCGCGACGGCGTACCGCGTCCTGACCGAACTGGGGCTGCCGCCGCATGTGCCGGGCGCGGGCAGTCTGCTGCGGGACCCGAGTGGTTCTTGAGCGCAGGGGGCCGAGCGGGCACGATGAACGGACGTACGCGAAGTCCGTCTGAACGCCCGCCCGACCCATGGGAGTTGACGCATGACCGCGATCCCGCCGCCCGCCGCCCACCCGATCGACACCAGCAAGCCGCATCCCGCCCGGGTCTACGACTGGTTCCTGGGCGGCAAGGACAACTATCCGGTGGACCAGGAGCTCGGGCTCCAGATCGTGTCGCTCGAACCGCAGGCCAAGTACTACGCGCAGCACAACCGTTGGTTCATGCAGCGCGCCACGCGACGCCTCGCGGGAGAGGCCGGAATACGCCAGTTCCTCGACGTCGGCGCCGGGATCCCCACCGAGCCGAACCTCCACCGCATCGCCCAGTCGGCCGCCCCCGAGGCACGTGTGGTGTACGTGGACAACGATCCGACCGTGCTCGCGCACGCGGAGACGCTGCTGCGGGGGACGCCCGAGGGGGCGACGGAGTTCCTCCAGGTGGACGCGCGCGAGCCGGACAAGATCCTCGAACAGGCCGAGGGCGTACTGGACTTCAGCCGGCCGATCGCCCTTTCGCTGCTCGCGCTGCTGCACTTCATCAGCGATGACGACGGTGCGTACGACGTCGTGGAGAAGCTCGTGGCCGCCCTCGCTCCGGGCAGCCACCTGGTCCTGTCGCAGATCTCCAGCGACTTCGATCCGGAGCGGACGCGGCAGGCGGTGGAGATGTACAAGGCGGGCGGCGTCACGCTGGCGCCGCGTGCGCGGGCTCAGGTGGAGCGGTTCTTCGAGGGCCTGGAGCTCCTTGACCCCGGCATCGTGTGGGTGCCGGACTGGCATCAGGAGCTCGGCGTCGACGAGGTCAGGAGCGGGGCTGCGGTGCCGATGTACGCGGGGGTGGCGCGCAAGCCGTAGCAGGTGGTGATCGGGATGGCGGAAATCGCCCTGCGCCCGGTGAGTTGACGGCAGGCTGAGCTCGGGCCCCCGGCAACGGCGCCGCACCCATGGGGCAGGATGACGCTCGCGCCGGACACGAACATACGTCCGGCGCGCCCGTACGACCTGGAGAAGGAACTGATGGAGCGAGCCCTCACATGGCACGACCTGATCACCGCCGGTATCGCGGTGGCCGTTGGCATCGCGGCGGGTCTGCTGCTGCGCATGATCCTGCGGTGGCTGGGCGAACGGGCCAGCAGGACCCGCTGGAGCGGCGATGACGTCATCGTCGACGCCGTGCGCACCCTGGTTCCCTGCGCGGCGATAACCGCGGGCGCGGCCGTCGCCGCGGCCGCGCTGCCGCTCACTCCCAGGACCGGCCGCAACGTCTCGATGACGCTGACCGCCCTGCTCGTCCTTGCCGGGACCCTGACGGCGGCCCGCGTGGTCACCACCCTGGTGAAGTCCCTCGCGCAGTCCCGGTCGGGTGTCGCGGGTTCGGCGACGATCTTCGTCAACATCACCCGCGTCGTCGTGCTCGCGATGGGCTTCCTCGTCGTCCTGCAGACGCTCGGCGTCTCCATCGCCCCGCTGCTCACGGCCCTCGGCGTCGGCGGCCTCGCGGTGGCCCTGGCCCTGCAGGACACCCTGGCCAACCTCTTCGCGGGCGTACACATCCTCGCCGCGAAGACGGTGCAGCCGGGCGACTACATCCGGCTCAGCAGTGGTGAAGAGGGCTACGTCGTCGACATCAACTGGCGCAACACGGTGGTGCGTCAGCTGTCGAACAACCTCGTCATCATCCCCAACGCCCAGCTCGCGGGCACGAACATGACCAACTTCAGCCGTCCCGAACAGGACCTGTCGATCATGGTCCAGGTCGGCGTCAGCTACGACAGCGACCTGGAGCAGGTCGAGCGGGTCACGACCGAGGTCGTGGAGAACGTCATGAAGGACGTCGAAGGCGCCCTTCCCGAGCACGAACCGGCCGTGCGCTTCCACACGTTCGGCGACTCCAGGATCAGTTTTACGGTGATCCTGGGCGTCGGCGAGTTCAGCGACCAGTACCGCATCAAGCACGAGTTCATCAAGCAGCTCCACCAGCGCTACCGCGCCGAGGGCATCCGGGTGCCCGCCCCGGTCAGGACGGTGAACGTGCAGCAGGGTGAGCTGCCGCCGGGCCTGATCCCGCACCAGCGTGAGGTTATCGTGCCGACGAAGTCGGTGCCGTAGCGGCGCCCCACACACACTCACATCGGCCGATCCCCGCACATGCGACACGCATGGCATGCGGGGGTCGGCCGATGCCGTTCCGGCCCGTAGTTGTTCCGGCCCCTCAAGAGGGCGTTTGACAGGTCCGCGCCGGGCAGATCATTATTCCATTAATTGTTTAATGGAATCGAGAGAGGCGCGCGTGGACATGACCCTTTCCGACCCCACCGAGGCCGGCGGATCCCTGAGCGCGACCGCGCTCGAGGCCCGCGGTCTGGGCAAGCGCTATCGCCGCGGCTGGGCGCTGCGTGACTGCTCCTTCCGGCTGCCCGCCGGGCGGATCTGCGGTCTCGTCGGCCCCAACGGCGCGGGAAAGAGCACCCTGTTGGGGCTCGCGACCCGCCTGGTGACCCCGACCGCGGGCGAACTGCGCATCTTCGGCGTGCCCGCGGACGACCCGGCCGCGATGCCTCGCTACGCCTTCCTCTCCCAGGACAAGTCGCTGTACAAGAGGTTCACCGTGGCCGAGACGCTGCGCATGGGCAGCGAGCTCAACCCCGGCTGGGACATGGCCGCCGCCGAGCGGATCGTGCGCTCCGGCAATGTCCCGCTGGACGCCAAGGTCGGCACGCTCTCCGGGGGACAGCGCACCCGCGTCGCGTTCGCGCTCGCCTTCGGCAAGCGGCCCGATCTGCTGCTGCTCGACGAGCCGATGGCCGACCTCGACCCGCTGGCCCGGGACGAGATGAGCTCCCTGCTGATGTCCGAGGCCGTCGAGCGCGGCACGACGGTGGTGATGTCCTCCCACATGCTGGCCGAGCTCGAGGACATGTGCGACTACCTCCTGGTCGTCGCGGGCGGCAGGATCCGGATGGCCGGCGACGCCGATGAGCTGGTCAGGGCCCACGCCCTGGTGACCGGGCTCGCGCCCGACGGGAAGCCGCCCGCGGACCTCACCCCGCACACGACGGTCGAATTCCGGGCCCAGGGCCGCCAGTTCCGTGCCCTTCTGCGCCCGGGCGGCCCGATGGCCCCGGACTGGGAGGTCTCCGAGCCGAGCCTGGAGGAAGTCCTGCTCGCCCACCTCCGCTCACCGGACACGGAGCCGCTGTTCACGCACGAAGCACGCATCGAGACCGAGGGGATCGCCGCCGCATGAGCACCACCCTGACCGAGCAGCCGCGCACGGGGCAGTCGGCCAAGAAGCCGGGCCTGCTGCACGGGCTCACCTGGCTCGTCCTGCGTCAGCACCGCACCACGACGTGGCTCGTCGTCGCCCTGGTCGTGCTCGGCGCGGCCGTGATCGTCTACGAGCGTGGCGTGATGGCCGACATGCTCGCCGGGAGGGGCTGGCCGGAGAAGGAGGTCCACCTGATCTCGGCCCCGCAGAGTTACCAGTACATCACCTCGGCACTGGGCGCCGTGCCCGTCGTCCTCAGTGTCTTCCTCGGCGCCCCGCTGATCGCGAGCGAACAGGAACACGGCACCGCGCAGCTGGTCACCACGCAGTCGGTGCCGCGCCGCCGCTGGCTCGCGGCCAAGCTGGCCTGGTGCCTCTCGCTCGTCCTGATGTCCACCGTCGTACTCTCCACGCTGCTCTTCTGGTGGTGGGAGCCCTACCGCGATCTCATCCTCTCGGAGTGGCTTTCGGGCGAGGTGTTCGACAACACCGGCCCCATGCTCGCGGCGCTCTCCCTCTTCCTCACCGTCAGCGGCATCGCGATCGGCATGCTGCTGCGCAGGGTGCTGCCCGCCATGCTGGCCACCTTCTTCTTCGCCCTGGTCGTAGTGGTGGCCTGGGGCGAGTTCCGTGACCGTCTCGCCACCCCGCGCCTGGCCACCTACCCGCTGAACGGCGACACGCCCCCCATCCTCGACAGCAGCAGCGCCGTGGAGACGGACCGCTGGATCGGCACCGCGGACGGGCAGCTCTACGGATGGGGCACCTGCGCCGAGCAGACCGAGAAGGCCACCAACGCCTGCATCAAGGAGCACGGCATCGTCAACAACGTGGTCGAGTACTTCGCCTACGACCAGATGCCGGGCATGCAGTGGACCGGCGCCGCCCTGCTCCTCGGCGCGACCGCCGCCGTGGCCGTCTTCGTCCTGTGGTGGGCGTCGCGGCGCCCCCTCTAGGACAACCGTGAAGGCAAGTACGTAAAGTGGCCGCAAACGAGCAGAGAGTGGGGACAGTGGTCGAATTCCGCATCGACCGGCGCAGCGGTGTGGCCACGTATCTCCAGATCGTGCGCCAGGTCGAACAGGCCCTGCACATGGGTGCGTTGGTGGAAGGCGACCGGCTGCCCACGGCCGCACAGGTCGCGGCGACCACGAAGGTCAATCCGAACACGACGCTCAAGGCCTACCGCGAGCTGGAACGCGCGGGTCTCGCCGAGGTCCGTCAGGGAGCGGGTACGTTCATCACCCGCTCCCTCGCCCGGCCGCAGGCGGGACCGGACTCTCCGCTGCAGGGCGCGCTGACCGAGTGGATGCGCGAGGCACGGGCGGCAGGGCTCACCGGGCAGGACGTGACGGCGCTGTTCGAGGCCGTGCACGCGGCCACGTTCCAGGCGGATCCGGCCGGCTGAGGCCCGTTACCGCGGGCCACACTCGACAAACCCTATAAGCAACCGCTTAGTATCGGGTGTGCGGGGCTCCTCGCCCCGGGATCGGTACCGCCGTCACCGTCACCGCATGGAGAATCCGCATGGCATCCCTGCTCCTTTCCCGCCGCGATCTCGAGTTCCTGCTGTACGAGTGGCTCGACGTGCCCGCGCTCACCGGCAGGGAGCGGTATGCCGACCATTCCCGCGAGACGTTCGACGCCGCACTTGAGCTGAGCGAGCAGATCGCCACGCGGCACTTCGCCCCGCACAACAAGAAGGCCGACGCCCAGGAGCCCACCTTCGACGGGGAAACGGTGCACATCATCCCCGAGGTGAAGGAGGCACTTCGCGTCTTCGGGGACTCGGGGCTCCTGGCCAGCGCCATGGACCACGAGATCGGCGGCGGGCAGCTGCCGTCCGTGGTGGCGCAGGCCTGCTTCGCGTGGTTCCAGGCGGCGAACGTCGGCACGGCCGCGTACCCCTTCCTGACCATGGGCAACGCCAATCTGCTCCTCGCGCACGCGTCGAAGGAGCAGATCGAGACCTTCGTACGCCCCATGGTCGAGGGCCGCTTCCTGGGCACGATGTGCCTGTCGGAGCCGCAGGCAGGTTCGTCGCTCGCCGATGTGCGCACGCGGGCCGAGGAGCGGGCGGACGGGACGTACCGCCTCTTCGGGAACAAGATGTGGATCTCCGGCGGCGAGCACGAGCTCTCGGAGAACATCGTGCATCTGGTGCTCGCGCGCATCCCCGGCGGCCCGCCCGGTGTGAAGGGGCTCTCGCTGTTCATCGTGCCCAAGGTCCTGGTCGGCGACGACGGTGTGCTCGGCGAGCGCAATGACGTCGTGCTCGCCGGCCTCAACCACAAGATGGGCTACCGAGGGACCACGAACACCCTGCTGAACTTCGGCGAGGGCGCCCACCGGCCCGGCGGCGAGCCCGGCGCGGTCGGCCACCTCATCGGGGATGCCAACCACGGCCTGGCGTACATGTTCCACATGATGAACGAGGCCCGGATCGGCGTGGGCCTCGGCGCCACCGCGCTCGGCTACACCGGCTATCTGCACGCCCTGGACTACGCGCGCACCCGCCCGCAGGGCCGCCCCCTCACCGCCAAGGACCCGGCAGCCCCGCAGGTCCCGATCATCGAGCACGCCGACGTACGCAGGATGCTGCTCGCCCAGAAGGCGTACGTGGAGGGCGCGCTCGCGCTCAATCTGTACTGCGGGCGGCTGCTCGACGAGCAGAACACCGGCACCTCGCCCGAGGAGCGCGACGAGGCCAAGCTGCTGCTCGACGTGCTGACGCCGATCGCCAAGAGCTGGCCGTCGCAGTGGTGCCTGCAGGCCAACGACCTGGCCATCCAGGTGCACGGCGGCTACGGATACACGCGCGAGTACAACGTCGAGCAGTTCTACCGCGACAACCGCCTCAACCCCATCCACGAGGGCACGCACGGCATCCACGGCCTCGATCTGCTCGGCCGCAAGGTCGTCATGAACGGCGGCGCGGGGCTGCGGCTGCTCGGCGAGCGCATCGCGAGGACGACGGCCCGCGCCGCCGCTGCGGGCGGCGTCGCGCCCGGGTACGGGCGTGCGCTCGACGCGTCCGTGGCCCGTGCGGTGGACGTGACCCAGCGGCTCTGGTCGACCGGTGACCCGCAGACGGCACTCGCCAACGCCAGCGTCTACCTCGAAGCGGTCGGGCACGTGGTCGTCGCCTGGATGTGGCTGGAGCAGCTGCTCGCGGCCGAACCCGGCACCGAGGACTTCCACGCGGGCAAGCGCGCCGCCTGCCGCTACTTCTTCCGTCATGAACTGCCCAAGACGGAAGCCCAGTTCACGCTCCTGGAGAGCCTGGACCGGACCGCTCTCGAGCTGGCCGAGAACGCCTTCTGACCCAGAAGTAGAGGACCACCGAGCACACCGCGGCGAACGCGCACCACGTGGAGACGTACTCCCGCCGCCACAGCACCGCACACACCCCCGCCCCGACGGCGACCAGGACGCCGAAGAGGGCCAGGCCCCGGTCGCCGGAGAGGAGCAGGGAGCCGATGGTGGCCAGGAGGTATCCGGCGACGATCAGCTCGGGCTGGGGCAGGCCGAACGCGTACCCGACCGTGTGGCCGCGGATCTCGGCTGTCACCGTACGGGTCGCCAGGCTGTAGGAGAGCGCCGCCGCCGTCGCGATGCCCGCGGCGAGGGGGATCAGCAGGCGGCGGCGCGCGTTCGGCGGCGCCGCGCACAGCACCGCCGCGGGCATCCACAGCGGGAGCAGCGGCAGGGCGATCACGGTCCAGGCGACGGTGGCGGGACCCGTGCCCCCGCCACCTCGCCAGACCTGGGACTCGATGATCTGGTGGGCGCCGAGAAGGATCGGGAGCGCGGCGAGCGGCACATCGCCAGGGCGGGCCCCACGGGCCGCCCTGGTCACACTTGCGACTCCCACAACGGCGATACCCGTGCCCGCCACGAGATCGGCCGTCTCGCTCCAGCACATGGCTCCCACGCTACGACCCCCGTCACCGGGGGGCGCGGCGAGGCGGGCCGCAGGGGTTACGCGGGGCCGCGCGGGTCGGGCTCGATGTTCTGGTTGAGGCGGAAGACGTTGTCGGGGTCGTACGCGGCCTTGACGCGGGCCAGGCGGGCGTAATTGTCGCGGTAGCTGGCCCGTACGCGCTCCTGCCCCTCGTCCATCATCATGTTCACGTAGGCGCCGCCCGCCGAGAACGGGTGCAGCGCGTCGAAGTAGTCGACGGTCCAGCGCTTGATGAGGTCGGCGTTGGACGGGGACGCGTCCACTCCCGCGTAGACGCAGCCCCAGCGGGCGCCGCGGTAGCTCCAGGCGGTGTCCGTGGGGCTGTGGTCGTGGGCCGCGCCGTCGATGGGGTAGAGGTGCATCGTCGACTTCATGGTCGGCACCTCGGCGCCGAACTTGGCGTGCAGGGCGACGGCGTCGTCCGGGATCTCGTCGACGAAGTCCGCGCGCCAGTACCACTGGTCGCCGGGCGGGTAGAGCCCGTCGAACATGGACTGGAGCACGGGGTGCGGCAGCTCCCCCACGGCGTGCAGGAGCGGATCGGGCAGCGCGTCGAGCAGGGGCGCCATGGCGTGGGCCGCTGCATCGGCGTCATCGGTGGTGTGACACCAGACGACGCCGCAGATCTTGCGCAGGTGGAGGCTCTCGGGGAACGGCGGGGCCGGGGGCACGGTGCCGAACATGAAGAAGCCGGTCGTGTCGCGGGGCGCACCCGGCAGGAAGTCGCGGTAGGCGGCGAGGACTTCGGCGCCCTGCTCGACGGGCCAGAAGGTGGGGCCCGCGATGACCGTGCTCAGCTCGTGGAGCCGGAAGAGGAACGAGGTGACGACGCCGAAGTTGCCGCCGCCTCCGCGGATCGCCCAGTAGAGGTCGGCGTTCTCCTCGGCGCTCGCCCGCACCTGACGGCCGTCGGCGAGGACGAGGTCGGCCTCCAGGAGGTTGTCGATGCTCAGGCCGAACCTGCGGGTGAGGTGGCCGAGGCCGCCGCCGAGGGTGAGGCCGCCGACGCCGGTCGAGGAGATGATGCCGCTGGGCGTGGCCAGGCCGTGCTCGTGGGTGGCGCGGTCCACCTCGCCCCAGACGCAGCCGCCGCCGACCCGCACGGTCCGGGCCCGTGCGTCGACCTCGATCGCCTTGAGAGGCGAGAGGTCGGCGACCACACCGTCATCGACGGTGCCCAGGCCCGCTCCGTGGTGGCCGCCGCCGCGGACCGCGAGCGGCAGGCCGTGCGCGCGGGCGAAGCCGATGACGCGGGACACGTCGTCGGCGTCGGTGCAGCGGGCGACGAGCGCGGGGCGCTTGTCGGCCATGGCGTTGTAGACGGCGCGCGCCTCGTCGTACCCGGCGTCCTCCGGCCCCTTCAACTCCCCTTTGAATCCTGCGAGTTCCCGGCGTGCATCCTGTGCGGGCGTCATGGACATGTGCTCCCCCGTTGGATCGGCGCATCCGATGAGCCCGTTCTAGTCCCGCCCCCGACGCACCGATATCCGTGCCCATCACCCAGCTCACGTCCGGCCATTGCCTACTTTTGCCTACTTTTCGCGGCCGATCTCGATCCCCAGCTGTGCGGCGCGGGCGGCGACCTCGCGCCGGGTGCGGGCGCCGAGCTTCTCCAGGACCGCGCGGACGTGGTTGTCGACCGTGCGGACGGAGAGGAAGAGCCGCCCTGCGATCTCGATGTTGGTCAGGCCCTCCACCAGGAGCCTTCCGACCTGGAGCTGGCGGCCGGTGAGGCCCGCCGGGTTGCGGCGGGTCGCCGCGTGCGGGCCGCGCGGGATCCGGGCGACGCCGAGGGTGCGCAGTTCGTTGCGGACGATCCGGGCCAGGGGTTCGGCGCCCAGTGCGTCGAGGCCGGAGAGCGCGGTGAGCTTGTCCGCCGGGTCCGGGCTGTCCGCGAGGGCGGCGGCGTATTCGTAGGGGCAGCCCGCCGCCCGCCAGGCCTCGGCGGCGAGGCGCCACCGCCCGGCGGTCTGCAGGGCGTACGGATGGTCCGATGCGTCCGCGGGGACGGGGTGCCCCGCCTTGGCCAGCCAGTGGCCGAGCTCCGCGCGGTACGGCGTCGCGGCCAGGCCCCGCGCCTGTACGTACAGGGGGCCGACGGCGTCGGTCACGGCCGCGTGGTCACCGCGCAGCCAGGCGGCCTCCGCCCTGGCCGCGGCGACCGGGGCCGTGCGCTGGAGCTCCCGGGTCCGCGCGGCGACGTCCCAGGCCCGTCCGAGGAGTTCGTCGGATCCCTCCGCACCGCGCCGGATCCGCACCCGCGCGAGGACGGTCAGGGCGGGGCAGCGCGCGGGCGGGAACTCCTGCGCGTCACCGGACTCGGCGAGCTTCGCCGCCTCGTTCCATTTGCCGGCGGCGAACTGCCGCAGCGCGAGCTCCACTTGGAGGTAGCGCAGGAACCCCAGGTGTTCCGTGCGGTCCGCGAACTCCATGGCGGGAGCCAGGAAGTGGTCCGCCTCCGTGAAGCGCAGGTTCTCCAGGAGCGTCCAGATGACATTGGCGTAGGCGCGGCAGGCGTGCTCGGCCTCGTCCGCCTTCAGCGCGACCGCCAGGCTCTCCTCAAGCTGTGGGCGGCCAAGGGGGTCGCCGCCGCGCCAGCGGGCGGTGCCCACGTTGTTGAGCGCGTGCGAGAGGATCGCCGCGTCCCCCGTACGCCGGGCCAGGGTGATGGCGCGTTCGCCGTAACCGATGGCCTCGGCGTACCGGTCGGAGAGCATGCGGAGCTGAGAGGTGTTGCTGAGCGCGAGCGCCAACAGCCGCTCGTCACCCGCCTGTTCGAGTACGTCTATGGCCTCCCGGGCGGCCTCCTGTGCCGCGTCCGCGTCGCCCGCCCACCAGTGGATCCGCGAGAGCCAGCGCAGATCGGCGCCCAGCGCCCTCATGTCGCCGAGGGAGCGGCGCAGGGCGACGGCTTCCCGTTGGGCGCCGACGGCGGCTGGTGAGTCGGCGATGGTGTAGCTCTCCACCGCGAACCGCTCAAGCAGATCGGCGAGTTCGGCAGGGCCATAGCGGCTGCGCTGCGCCAGGACGAGCCGCAGCTGGGCGGCGGCCTCTCGGTGCGCGCCGGTGCGTGCGGCGTCCCTGGCCGCGTCGGGTCCGTAGCGCGCGATGGCGTCCTGGTCGCCCGCCTGGGCGGCGTGGTGGACGATGCGCGAGTAGTCGGCGCCGGGCTGCGCGACCAGGACGGTGAGCACTTTCCGGTTGAGCTCGATGCGGCGTGCCGCGGGCAGCGAGTCGGCGATGGCCCGCCGGATGATCTCGTGCCGGAACACCACTCGCTCGGGGGCGACGACAAGGAGGCCGCGCCGTTCCGCCTCGGTCAACTGGCCCACTCCGTACGGCAGTAGCGCGTCGGCCAAGGGGCGCTCGGTCGCCGACGGCACCACGGCGAGCTGTTCGAGCGCGTCGCGTGCGGCGTCGTCTAGGCCTCGAAGGCGGGCCAGAACGGCGTCGACCACGGTCGGGGGCACACCCCCGGTGCCGCCCGCCGCGACGACCTCGGCGACGTAGAAGGGGTTGCCCGACGTCACGGCGTACACCTGCGCGGGATCGAGGCGGCTTGGCGCGCTCAGGGTGCGCACCGCGTTCCGGGACAGGCGGGACAGGGGTACGCGGTGCACGCGGGCCGCACGCGACACCTGGCCCAGGAGGTGGCGCAGGGGATGCTCGCGGCTCAACTCGTCGTCGCGGTAGGTCAGTACGAGGACGGCGGACATCCGGTCCATGCGGCGTACGAGGAACCGCAGCGCGTCGAGAGAGGCCTCGTCCGCCCAGTGCACGTCCTCTACGACCAGGACCGTCGGATGCGGCGGTTCGCCGAGCTCGGCACGCAGCGCGTCGTACACCCGATGCCGGTCGCCGCCCTCGGTCACCGCCCGCGCCAGCTCGGCCCGCACGCTGCCGACTAGGTCACGGAACGGCCCGAGCGGGCGCCGCGTGGCAAGGTCGTCGCACTGCCCGACAAGCACCCTGGCCTGCGTGGACAGCACACCCGGCAGCGCGTTCACGAGGCTCGACTTGCCGATGCCCGCCTCACCGAAGACGAGCGCCACCGAACCCGCGCCGTCGGCCGCTTCCCGTACGGCGGCGGTCAGCCTGACCAGCTCAAGATCCCGCTCGAGGATCCCCCCGTCCACGCGGCAGATTCTCCCACGCGACCGCGCATTTCCCCCGCCCGTACTGAGGTTCGGTCAGCACGGACGGGCCTCGGGTGCGGGCGTACGGCGATGGCGGCGGCGTCGAGGCCGTCGCGCAGGTAGGGCCAGGCGAGGCTGGAGGGGGTTCCCCGGTCGCGGCCGTACCGCCGCGGGGCCCTCCGCCAAGCGACATGAGTAAAGCAGGTACGCTTGCGTCATCGATCTCACGATGATCGCACCCTCGTTCCTGCCAGGAGGACGCATGACCTCGGCGTCGCAGACCGCACGCACCCCCCAGACCCTCGACCGCCCCTTCAGCGTCGGCAGCCTCACCTTGCCCAACCGCATCGTGATGGCACCCATGACCAGGGAATTCTCACCGGACGGCGTGCCGGGCGCGGACGTGGCCGAGTACTACGCCCGCCGGGCCGCCGCGGGTGTCGGCCTGATCATCACCGAGGGGACGTACGTCGACCACGCTTCGGCCGGTACGAGCGACCGTGTCCCGCGTTTCTACGGGGACGACGCCCTCGGAGGCTGGCGCAAGGTGGTCGACGCCGTGCACGCCTCGGGCGGCAAGATCATTCCGCAGCTGTGGCACGTCGGCGTCGCGCGCGACGAGGGCACGGGCCCGGTGCCCTCCGCTCCCTCGGCCAGCCCCTCCGGGATCGGCCTCGACGGACAGCCCAAGGGCAGCGCCCTTACCGCCTCCGACCTCGACGACGTGATCCGGGCGTTCGCGGACGCCGCGGCGGCCGCCGAGCGCATCGGCTTCGACGGTGTCGAACTGCACGGCGCGCACGGCTACCTGCTCGACCAGTTCCTCTGGGAGCGCACGAACCAGCGCACGGACGGCTACGGCGGCGACATCGATTCCCGCACCCGCTTCGCCGCGGAGATCGTCGCGGCTGTGCGCGCCGCCGTCTCGCCCGACTTCCCCGTCGTCTTCCGGCTCTCGCAGTGGAAGGCCGGGAGCTACGACGCACAGCTCGCCGAGACCCCCGAGGAGCTGGAGCGCCTGCTGACGCCGCTGGTGAACGCGGGTGTCGACGTACTGCACGCCTCCACACGGCGCTACTGGGTGCCCGAGTTCGAGGGCAGCGACCTCAACCTCGCGGGCTGGATCAAGAAGGTGTCGGGCAAGCCGGTGATCACCGTGGGCTCGGTCGGCCTCGACCAGGTGTTCATCGGATCGCAGGGCTGGGCTGCGCCGTCCGCCTCCACCGGCATCGACCCGCTCATCGACCGCCTGGAGCGGGACGAGTTCGACCTGGTGGCGGTGGGCCGCGCCCTCATCGCCGACCCGGAGTGGGCGGCCAAGGCCCTGGAGGACCGCCTCGGTGACGCGCTGCCCTTCGACAAGTCGCAGCTGAAGAGCCTGGTCTGAGTGACGGGCGCCGCGAGTACGGCGACAGCAGCTAAGGCAATACGCTGCTGTCGCCCGCGGTCGCGTAGGATATGCGCATGACCTGGCCTGCCACCGAGCGCTACTTCCCCACCGCCGTCCCCGGCGGCCTTGGCCTCGTGCAGGACATCCTGAACACCGCGCCCTCCGGCGGCGCGGCGGAGGCCGACCTCCTCGGGGACGTGGCCGCCGCGCAGGCCTGGGTCTCCGTGGCACTGCCCACCTGGGCCGAGAAGACAGGGCGCACGGCGGCGCGGCTCACGCTCACCGAAGAGGACCTGCCCAAGCTGCGGCAGTTGCGCGAACAGCTGCGCCGGGCCCTGCACTCGCGGTGCGGCACCACCGGCGGCGAGAGCGAGAGCACCCGCTTCACCTCATGTGCCCTTCAGGTCAACCTGCACGGCGACGCGGCCCTGACCACCGAGCCCGAGGGCGAGGGCTGGCGCTGGCTGACGTCCGCCGTGCTGTGCGAGGCGCTGCTCGCCCAGACCACCGGAGAGTGGCGGCGCCTGAAGATCTGCCGCAACGAACGCTGCGCCACGGCGTTCTACGACCGCTCCCGCAACAACAGCGGCGTCTGGCACTCCACCCGGGACTGCGGAAACGCCGCGAACCTGCGGGCCTCGCGCCAACGCCGCCGCGCGGGCGCGGAAGCGGAGCCGACGCCGGACGTCGGCGGTCAGGCGTAGGGCCACCGCGGCCGTCAACTGCCGTACTCCACCAGGCTGGTGGGTATCACGATGCGCCGCACCGGCCCGGGCGTCGGCTTCCTGCCGGTGTCGGATCCCCTCCCCCGCAGCCGGTCGGCGAGGAGTTCGCCCGCGGCCCGGCCGAGCTCGTCGCTGTCGTACGCGACGAGCGTGAGCGGCAGGCCGAGCGCGTCGGCCAGTTCGAAGTCGTCGAAGCCCGCGAGCGCGGTGTCGGTGCCGGAGGCGCGAATGGCTCGGAACGCCCCTATCGTGTTGCGGTTGTTGGAGCAGAACAGCGCGGTGGGCGGCTCGGGCAGCGCCAGGAGTTCGGCCGCGGCCCTTCGCGCCTCGCGCGGCTCGGTCTGCCCCTGTCGTACGTGGTGCTCGTCGAGCGGAATGCCGTGGGCGGCGAGGGCGGCGGCGTATCCGCGCAGGCGCTCGGTGCCGGTGTAGACGGCGGGCGGTGAGCCGAGGAAGCCGATCCTGCGGTGGCCGCGGGTGATCAGGCGGGCGGTGGCGGCGCGGGCCCCGCCGAAGTCGTCGACAAGGACACAGTCGGCCTCGAATCCCTCGGGCGGCCTGCTGGCGAGCACCACGGGTACGCCGTCGGCCGCGGCGGCGGCGAGATGGCGCTGGTCGGCTGTCGCGGGGACGGCGATGATGCCGTCGACGCGGCGGGCCACCAGGTCGGCGACGAGCTCACGCTCGGCGTCCAGGTCCTGGCCGGTGTTCCCGATGACGGTCTTGAAGCCATCGCCCGCGATGACGGAGTCCACTCCGAGGGCGAAGCGCGAGTAGAAGGGGTTGGCCAGGTTCGTGACGACGAGTCCGACCAGGCCGGTGCCTCGTCCGAGGCGCAGACTGCGGGCCACTTCGTTGGGCCGGTAGCCGATCTCCGCCGCGGCGGCCCGGATGCGTTCCCGGGTGGCCGGGAGCACGCTCGCGTCGTCGCGCAGGGCCCTGGACGCGGTCATCGCGCTGACGCCCACCCGCTCGGCGACGTCCCGCAGGGTGGGCGGGCCTTCCGTGGGTGGCCGCGGTTCGGGCATCGTCATGTGTGTCCTCTCCCCGGGGAGCGCCTCACCGCCCGGCGCCCATCGGCATCCACGTACACCGCGGCCCCGATCAGCGCCGCATCCGCGCCCAGCGTGCCGGGGCGCGGTCTCACCGGAGTATCCCCGAGGCCGGCGCCGATGGCCGGGCCGACCAGGTCCCAGGACAGCGCCATGGCGCCGCCGACGACGACCGCCGACGCGCCGAAGTCGCGTACGTATGGGGCGATAACGGTACCGAGAGCGGCAAGGGCCTCGTCAAGGACCTGCCCCGCCCACTTCTCACCCTCCCGCGCGCGCACGGCGATGTCCCGCACATCCACGTCGTGGCCGCCGTGACGGGAGCCGCGGCGAGAGCCATAGCGGGCCAGGATCGCCCGCCGCGAGACGGAGTGCTCCAACGGGGCGCCTGACCAGCGAAGCAGGTCGACGCGGCCCTCGGGCGGCACCCCGGGCCCTGCCCGGCGCACGACCCCGTCCGCGAGGAACGCCGACCCCACCCCCGACCCCAGGGTGATCCCCACACAGCGCCGGTGGCCGGCCGCGGCCCCCGCACACCACTCCCCCAGCGTGAACGCGTGGGCGTCGTTCAGGAACACCACGTCCGCGGGCCTCGGCCGCACGCCGTCGATGAGCACCGAGCGCACATCGATGCCGTACAGATCCTCGAACTTCCCCACGCCCTTGAAGCGGGCGATCCCCTTCTCGTGGTCGAAGGGTCCCGGCACGGCGGCGCCCCACACCTGACCCGCGGGCACCTGAAGCTCCCCGGCACAGCGCACGACCGTGCCGAGTATGTGCTCGGCGTTGCCCCACGCATCGAGCGGGCGCCGGACGCGGCGGCTCACCCGGGTGCGCAGCGGGTCCACCAGAGCGGCGGTGACATGGGTGCCGCCGATCTCCAGAACGGCTCTCACGAGTGGCCCGCACGCACGGCCCGACGGTCTCTCACGAGCGCCTTCACCACCTTCGCAGGGCCTCCACGCGCCTGAAGGCGGTACCCGCCGACCGCCGCGGGCACCGTCAGCGTCTCCGCGTACGCCAGCGCGTGCCGCTCCCCCGCCGATGTCAGCACGGTGATCCCCTCCCCCTCCACCACATTGAGCACGTGGAACCGCCCCGCCGTGTCGTCGCCGACGACGGCGTCCGCGTCGAGGGCGTAGCGCCGCACCTCGTAGAACATCTCGTCGAGCGCGCCGAGCAGTTCCTCGCGCCAGCCGTCCCCGCGCCGCAGTACGTGAGGCTCCTGCACCAGATCGCGTGCCACCGCATCGCCGCGCCGCTCCGTCTCCAGGTTGGCGAGGCCGTGTTCGTAGGGCAGGGGGCGCGGGTTGCCGTCGGCGTCAGGCCGCAGCCAGTCGTAGAAGCGCAGGCTGTAGAGGTACGGGGTCGCGCTGATCTCCAGGACGAGGTTGCCGGCGCCGCTGGCGTGCGGGGTACCCGCCGGGATCATGAAGAGCCTGCCCTGTTCGGCCGGGAACGTCATGACGTGGTCCCCGGGATCCATCGACACCCCGTCGTGCGCCGCTTCCTCGATCTCCTTGCGGAAGAGAGCGAGGTCGGCGTCTTCGCGCAGGCCGAGGTAGACGCGCGTGTCGGCGCTGCCGAGCGTCATGTAGTACGTCTCGTGCTGCGTGTAGTGCCAGCCGAACCGCTCCCGCATGTACGGCTCCTTGGGGTGGCAGTGCACCGACAGATTGCCGCCGCCCACGGTGTCCAGATAGTCGAAGCGGATCGGGAAGGAGGTGCCGAAGCGGGCGTGCGACTCCGGTCCGAGCACCTCGTCGGGGTGCAGGACGCACAGGAGTTGGAAGGGGACCTCCGCCTGGGTCTCGGGGCCGTGGCCGATGAGGATGCCCGCTTCGGGGGCGATGAGTTCGTAGCCGAGGGCGGTGTTGCGCGCGCCGGAGTCGAAGCCGAGCGCGCGCTGCCCCCAATGTCCGCCCCAGGGGGTGGAGTTGAAGAACGGTCTGGTGCGTACGGGATGCCGGGCGAGGTCGGCGTAGCTCGCCCGCAGGCCTTCCCCGTCGAGGAACACGGGCCGCCCCGGATCCTGTACGTCCAGCCAGCCGTCCAACTGGCCGACGACGGCGTCTCGGTGGCGGTCGAGCATCGGCCAGTCCACGTAGAAGAGCCGCTTCAACTCGGGCCGCTCGCCGGGCAGTCCGAGGTTGCTCCCTTCCCCGGTCACCACCGCGGACTCCGCGTACCGCTTGGGCAGATCGGCGTACCAGAGCACGTCGTGCAGGACCAGCGAGGCGCCGGGCCCGTAGACGAGCAGCAGGCCTTCCGTGTCGCCGTCGCCGCCCCCGTCAATGTCCTCCTGCGGGAGTTCGTGGAACAGATCGGACAGGGGGTTCTCCGCGAGCTTGCAGTAGTACGGGTCGTCGGCGTCCGGCGCGCTCATGGTGCGGCGCCGCACCACGGCGGGGGGCGCGTAGCGCGTACGGATGTCGAGGGTGCGCACGGGCAGGTGGCATGCGGCGGGGAGCCGGGCCGCGATGGTCTCCCAGTCGGCGGTCGGTGGCCCATCGACGGCCACGATCGCCGGTTCGGAGGGCAGTCGGGCCGCCACGGCCTGCCAGCCACTGATCAGCACGGTCCCCGGTGCCGGGGGGTAACGCGGGTCGAGCCGGTACACGCATGCTCCTTCGAGCGGAGGTTCTTGTCGGGGATTCGCGGAGGTTCTTGTCGGGGATTCAGGGACGTACGAACAGCACCGCGGTTGTGCCGAGGGCGGGTATGTCGACAGTCAACGTGCGGTTCGTCAGACGGAGTTCGCTGCCCACCCGACCCAGGTAGTCCGCGCTGTGAGCGGCTGTGACCGGGAAGTCGACCCGCACCGGGCAGGCCACCGGCTCCTCGGCGAAGGACTGCAGCCGGAGCAGGACCTCACCCGGTCCCGGCGCCGTGACACCGACAAGGCGGACCCTCGCGTCCCCCAGCTCGGCGAAGGAGAGCGACGTCTGCCCGCCGCCCTCGGCTCCCCTGGCCCGCACGGCGCGCAGGGGACGGCTGAAGGCCGCCGCGGTCCGTGGGCCGAGTCCGTCGGCGGTCGGGCCGCAGGCCAGGCTGTAGCGGTAGGTGAACTCGAAGCCCTGCTCGCTGGGGAAGTTGGTGTCCCAGAGGTTGTTGTGGATCCAGGAGAAGACGGTGGCGGGCTCGTCGTGCCCCATCGTCTTCGGGAAGGGCGCGTACGGCAGCGCGATGTTGCCGAACTGCACCAGCGGCGCGTCCTGCGTGGACCAGGCCACCGCGAGCCCGTCGTCGGCGAGCGTCACCCAGCGGCGTACGGCCCGCATGTGCAGGGCCGATCCCGGCACCACGGGAAGGGACGTACCCGTGACACCGCCGGATGCCTCCATCCGCACGACCGGCTCGTCGAAGGCGAAGGGGAACGCGAAATAGGCGCTCTCCTTGCGCAGCGTCGCGTCCTTGTCGAGGCGGTTCTCGATGTCGAGGCGGGCCGCGCCCGCGGGCAGCGTGAGAGTGGTGCGCAGCCGGTTGGCTCCGGCCGGGCGGGTCTCGTACGTGATCGATTCGGCCGTCGGCGTGGAGCGGCGGGCGATGAGCGCGGCGGGCGGGGCGACCGCGCGGTCGCCGAGGTGTTCGAGGCGGTCGGACGCCGTCGTACGGCTCGAGTTGTGGTTGAAGGCCCCGGCGGTGGTGTAGCTGTCGTGGATGTAGCCGTTGAAGCCGACGGTCGCGTCGGGCCGCACGAGTTCGCGGCCGGACGCCTTGTCGACGACCGAGGAGATGCAGGCGTGCGCCAGGTCCACACGGACGGCGAGGTGTTCGTTCTCCAGGAGGGTCGGTTCGGGCAGGGCGAGCGCCGCGGCGGCGGTCCGGGCCGGGTCATCGCGCTCGGTGCCGCCGGTGGGGTTCCAGCCGGTGGCCGACTTCAGAGCCGTGGCCTGTGACCGCTCGTCGGCCCTCCTGGCATCGGCGGTGATGTCCAGGCGCACCGACCCCGAGGGCGGCACATCGTCCACGCGGACAAGGAGGAACCGCCCGGCGTCCCGGTGGTCGTCGTTGGTCTGCGGTTGTTCCTCGTGGGTGAGACGGCGTCCGTCGCGGGCGTCGTGCACGGCCACCGGCTGTTCAAGCGGCGCGCTGCTCTCCGGCAGGAAGATCCGTACGACGTCCGTGCGCGGCCAGGAGCAGGTGTTGACGACGTGGTAGGTGGCGGCCGCGTCCGGCGACACCGCGAGCCGCTGCCCGAGCCGGGCGCTCGCCCTGCCGAGGAGCGCGTTGCCGTCGTCGTACGCGCGCATCGCCTGCCCGTACTTCCAGTGCCACTGGTGTTCTCCGGAGTGGCCGCCCTCGTCGCCGTGGGTCCATGGGTCGCCGGCGCCCCAGGTGTGCTCGTCGAAGAGCGACACCGCCTCGTAGACCCCGGCGGCGTCCCGCGTGTCGTCCTCGGCCCCCGTGGCGTCGAGGATGCCTGCGAACGTGCCGATGGTCTGGGCGTCGGCGACCACGGACTGGGCGGTGCGGGCCAGGGACAGCGGTCGCGCGCCGGACCCGACTCCGTCGACCCACCAGTCGGTCCAGTCGCCTTCGAAGGTCTGGATGGAGTCGCCGAGTCTGGCCTCGGCGTCGGTGAAGAAGTCTTCGTTGCGGGAGAGCCGCAACTGGGGGTGGGCCCAGGTCTCGTTCCAGCGGCGCACGGTGTCGGCGATGATGCGGCGTGGCGGCGCGTTGTCGCCGAACTTGCCCTGGACGCGCAGGTGGAGCACGTCCCAGGGGTAGGGCTCGCGCTTGGTCTCCGTCTGGTCCATGGCCCAGCCGAAGATGCCGCCGCGGTAGGGGTACGGGTTGGTGGCCAGGGAGGTCAGATAGGCGGGAAGGAGGTCGTCGACGTCCGCGTAGTTCGTGTCGAAGCCGAGCAGCGGGCCTTCCATGTAGGCGAGGCCGTGCGGGGTGTCGGTGACCCAGACGAGGACGCTGTTGCCGCTGGGCGCGCGCCAGCGGAAGAGGCGGGGCAGCTTCTCCCCGCCGACCAGGTGGGGCACGGAGCGCCCGGCCCAGTTGTGCGCCACGGAGAGGTACTTGACCCCGGCGGCGGACAGGGCGTCGACCAGGCCGACGACGGCGCCCGGTACGTCGGTCTGCATGGCGGAGGTGAACGTGACGCCGTGCGTCTCGCGCACGTCGCGAGCGAGGCGGAGCAGTTCGTGCAGTTCGTCCGTGGAGCAGGTCTCGGTGTGCAGGTTGAACGGCAGCGCGGTCAGCTCGATGCGTCCCTCGCGCACCCGGCGTACGAACTCCTCGACCTGTTCGGCGGGGCGGGCGTCCGCCCACTGCCTGAACGACCACAACGACTCGACGCACCACCGGAACCGCGACTCGGCGGGCCAGTCGTCGGTGGCCCGGGTCAGCTCCAGGCAGGAGTCGAGGAAGGAGAGGTGCTCGGCGAGGACGTGACCCTGGGGGTCGGTGTAGCCGATGTCGAGGTGGGAGTGGTGGACCAGGTGGATGGTCCACCGGCGCTGCGGGGTGAGGCACACGTCAATGCCGTCGGTGGCGTCCGGCAGGCAGACGGTGAGGCGGGTCTCGGTGTCGACGGCGGGCACCATGAGGCGTACGGAGCCGCCGGGTCCTGCGAGGTGTTCGACGGGCAGTGCGGTCCCCGACTCGGTGCGGACGACTAACTCCCCAGGTAACACGGACCCGTTGACCGCTTCGATCCGCAGCGACTGCGCGAGACCGTCGCCGTGCGCCGTCCTGCGCAGCAGCGGTTCCTGCGTGAGCCTCAGGGCGCTGTCGCCGAGGCTTCCCTCCGCGGTGACGACCGAGGAGCGCAGGCTGTCGCGTATCCGGTCGTTGTCCCAGTCGGTGGTGCGGACGAGGGCCCGAGTCGTCATGCGGTTGCCTCCAGCGGGGCTCGGCGGGTCTGAGCGGGTCTCAGCGGGCGGATGCGGTGACGCCGCGCAGGAACAGGCCGCGGAACACCAGGAAGAGGAGGAGCGTGGGCGCGGAGACGATCAGCGCGCCGGCCAGGATGACGGGCGGTCCTGTCGAGGAGTAGGCGTTGTTCAGGGTCGTCAGGGCCGCCATCACCGGCTGCACGTCGGGGCTGCGGCTGAGCGTGATGCCAAGGAGCAGGTCGTTCCAGACGGCCGTGAACTGGAAGATGAAGGCCGCGCCGAGGCCCGCCTTCATCAGGGGCACGTGGATGCGCCAGAAGATCCGCCGGAAGGACGCCCCGTCGATGAGGGCGGCTTCGGTCAACTCGGGTGGCATCGTGGTCATCTGATTGCGGATCAGGAAGAAGGCGAACGGCACCGCCCACGCGGCGTAGATGAGCATGAGCCCGAGCCTGGTGTCGTACAGATTGGCGTCCGCGTACAGGCCGAAGAGCGGTGCGAGGAACATCTGCAGCGGGAAGAGCGTGCCGGAGTAGATCAGCCAGAACCAGAAGGCGGGTCTGGGGATGGGCAGGACGACGACGGCGAACGCCGCCATGGCCGCGATGAGCACGGCGGCGAGGCCGCACACCACGGCGTAGAGCAGCGAGGCCTGGAAGCTGTCGCCGATGCCCGCCTCGCTCCAGGCGGTCTCGATGTTCTCGGCGAGGTCGAAGCCCTGGACGGTCCAGCCGGGCTTGCCCGTGTACTCGGCCGCGGGCGTCAGCGCGTTGACCACGAGGAGGTGGAGCGGGATCAGCCAGAGCAGCACACATCCGGCGATGAAGAGATGGCGCACGGCGCGACCCATGGGTGCCTCCTCAGGCCCTGGCGGTGACAGTGGCGGCGCGGGATTCGACCTCGGGCATCTGGCGGCGCAGATACATCCAGGAGGAGGCGACGACGATCACCGAGAGGACGAGCGCGATCGCAGAGCCGTAGCCGATGTGGAAGAGCCGGAACGCCTCGCGGTACATGCTCAGGGCGAGGGTCTCGGAGGAGCGGGAGGGGCCGCCCTTGGTGAGGATCCAGATCATGTCGAACGCCTTGAGGCTGTTCACGATGGCCATCCCGACCACGACGACCGTCACGGCCCGCAGCTGGGGCAGCGTGATGTACCGGAGCATCCGCCAGCCGCTCGCGCCGTCCAACTGGGCGGCCTCGACGGTGTCTTGAGGGATGGCGCGGAGCCCGATCGCGAAGAGGACGACATTGAGACCGGTGGCCTGCCACGTACTGGCGACGATCATCGAGAGGGTGTTCTGCGGCCACTCCAGAAGCCAGGTCTGCGCCCAGGAGTCCAGGCCGATCCCGCGAAGGACCTGATTGACCGCGCCGTCGGACGTCAGTATGAAGTTCCACAGGACGGCGGTGGCGGAGGCCGAGATCGCGTACGGCAGCACGATGACGAGCTGCGCGATGCCGCCGAACCGCATCCGGTGGGTGGCGACGGCGATGAGCAGTCCGGCGAGGACGGGCAGGAGCAGGGTCCCGGCCACCCACATCAGGGTGTTGAGCAGGGAACGTCCGAAGATCGGGTCGTCGGCGAGGCGCGCGTAGTTGTCGAATCCGGTGAAGCTGCTCGTGAAGCCGTTGTCCTCGAAGAAGCTGTCGTAGACGCTGCGGAAGAACGGATAGACGAGGAGTACGCCGACGAAGGCGAAGGCGGGCAGCGCCCAGGGCAGTGCGGCGAGCGGGCCGCCGAGTCTGCCGTTGCCGCGGGCCGCCTGGTGCGGGGTGCGGGTGGGGACGCGGCGGCGTAAGCGAACGGGCTTCGTGGCAGGCCGGCGTCCGGGCTCCTTGGCGGAGGTCACGGTCTCGGTCATGTCTTCTCCGCCTCCCGCCATACCTGCCATGCCTCGTCCGCACGCTCCTGCATGGTCCGCAGCACCTTGCGGTACGAGGACGGATTCAGCAGGAAGCCGGCCAGGTCGTCGACCGTCGCCTCGACCAGTTCGGGCGGGCCCTGTTCCCAGAAGCGGTTGAGCAGCCAGAGCTTGTCGCCGCGGACCTGCTTCGCGAGACCGGCGATCATCGGGTTCGGGGGCTCGACCTCCGGGTTGGGACAGCCGTCCTGGAGGCTGTGCGAGAAGGCCTTCATGACGGCGGGCCGCAGCCAGTTGCCCGCCGCCTGCAACGCCTCGGTCCTGTCGGGCCCTTTGACGGTGGAGACAAGGGCGCTGGACTCGAAGATCACGCAGGGGCGGGCCTTCGGGTCCGCCATGGGCAGCACGAAGGCGCCGAGGTTCTTGCCGGGTCTCGCGCCCGCGCCCACGAGGGTCGAGCCGAGCCAGGTGCCGCAGGGGACCATCCCGACCTTGCCGTGGACGACGGCCGCGGCGGCGTCGGCGTGGCTCACGTCCATGGGGGTGAACCAGTCCTTGTCGAAGAAGGACACCAGGGTGCGCAGGGCGTGTTCGGCACGCGGGTCCGTGTACCGCTCGCGGCCGTTCATCAAGTCCGCGTAGAACTGCGGGTCTTGGCGGCTGAGGATCTCCTGGAACCAGATGAAGGAGGGCCAGCGGTCGGCCGCCGAACCGTGCAGCGGGGTGATCCCGCTCTTCTTGAGCCGCTCGCAGGTGGCGAGGAAGTCGGCCCAGGTCGTGGGGGCTTGGAGGCGATGCTCCTCGAACACGTCGATGTTGTAGAAGAACACCCAGTACGCGAGGTTCATCGGCAGGCCGTAGACCCGCCCCCGGTAGGTGAACGCCTCCCGTAACGAGGCGTCGACCCAGCCCTTGCCGACGGCGCTGTCCCACTGCCGGGTGAGATCGACGATGCCGCCGGTGCGGGCGAGGTCCTGAAGCCGGTAGCCCGACCAGTACTTGAGCATGTCCGGCGTCCTGCTGGTGCGCAGCGAGGACTTGACGACCTGCTCGAACGATTCGAGGGACGGATTGATCTGCGGGACCAGACGCAGGCCCGCCACGGACTTCATGGCCGCCCCCGCGGCGGCCATCGGCTTCTCCCAGGCGGCACTGTCACCGAGCACGGCGACCTTTCCCGGGGGCTGTCCGCTCGCGGTTCCACAGGCCGTGGCGAGCGCTCCCGCGGCGGCCGTGGCAAGGAGAGCGCGGCGGTCGATCGGAGCGCCTGACGCCGGACGAAGTCTGTGACGACTACCTGACATGGGTGGCTCCCTCAGGTGTGTGTCAGCCCGGTGTTAGCGTTAACACGGGCGTGATGGAGCTTCCCGACGCCGGGGTGGGATGTCAATGGTTCGCGCAACGGGCCAATTGAAGTGACTGAGTGACCGGGCGGGCACGCGCGCGAGGCGGCCCCACGCTGAGTAGCGGGCCCCGGGCCACCGGTCGCACCATCGAGGGAGACGACCGGAAGGGGCGTTCCCCGTGGCGAAGGCGACGAAGGAAACCAAGAAGGACGCGAAGGAAGCGAAGAGCGCGAAGGACGGCAAGGGCGGGAAGAAGCAGGGCAAGGGCGCAGGGAAGCAGTCCCGGGAAACCCCCGCCCCGCCCCCGCCCCCGCCGCCCCCGCTCCGCGAACTCCTCCGCATCCCCGAGGGCGAGCGCGTGGACCTCGCCTCGTACGCGGCCGACGCCACCCCGGCAGGACCGGCGGACAAGGCTGCCGGGGTCCTGGCCACCGCCCGGATGGGCGAACGTCTTGCCGACCTCCAGGAGCGGCTCTACGCGGCGAGCACCGCGGGCGACCGCCGCCGGGTCCTCCTCGTGCTCCAGGGCATGGACACCAGCGGCAAGGGCGGCACGGTCAAGCACGTCATCGGCTCGTTCAATCCCTCGGGCTGCCGCATCAAGGCCTTCAAGACGCCGACGCCGGAAGAGCGGAGCCACCCCTTCCTCTGGCGCATCATGCGGGCTCTGCCGCTGCCCGGCGAGATCGGCATCTTCGACCGCTCGCACTACGAGGACGTCCTCATCGCCCGTGTCCGCGAACTGACCCCCCGCCGCCAGCTCGGCCGCCGCTACGGTCAGATCAACCGCTTCGAGCAGAGCCTCGCCGACGACGGCGTCACCGTCATCAAGTGCTTCCTGCACATCTCGTACGAGAGGCAGCGCCGACGCCTGCTCGAACGCCTCGACAACCCGGACAAGCACTGGAAGTTCAGCCCCGACGACATCGAGTCGCGCGCCCTGTGGCCCGCCTATCAGCAGGCGTACGAGATCGCACTCGAGCGCTGCTCGACGGCGCACGCCCCTTGGTACCTCATCCCGGCGGACCGCAAGTGGTACCGCAACTGGGCGATCAGCAGCCTGCTCCTGGAGCACCTGAGCGCGCTGGATCCGCAGTACCCGAAGGCGGACTTCGATGTGGACCTGGCGCGAAAGCAGCTGAGGGGCGACGGCGCCATATAGGTACAAGATCCACATAGGCGCAAGATCCGAATAGGTACAAGATCGGACAGAAGTTACCTCTAGGTATGCAGTGACTTAATGCGCCAGTAGCAGTAGAACTCGTTCCCATTCCTATGAGAGTGAGGAACGTCACATGAGTGGCACTACCACGCGCATTACCGCCTCGGAGGGCGTGACACGTCGAAGATTCATCACTGGAACTGGTTCTATTCTTGGCGCCGTCACCCTCTCCGCCCAGGCCATCCCAGCCGCCGCCCGAACGCAGTCCGCGACCGCAGCCGCTGCCGGACCCATCGGCGACGGAGCCCGCGTCCCCGTCCTGGTGATCGGCACCGGGTACGGCGGCTCCGTCGCCGCCCTGCGCCTCGCCCAGGCAGGCGTCGACGTCCACATGATCGAGATGGGCATGGCCTGGGACACCCCTGGCTCCGACGGCAAGATCTTCGCCCACACGACCTCGCCCGACGGCCGCTCCTACTGGCTGCGCACCAGGACCAAACAGCCCCTGAGCAACTTCCTCGGCTTCCCGATCGACAAGGACATCCCCCGCTACACCGGGATCCTGGACGCCGAGGAGATGGGCGGGATCATCGTCTACCAGGGCCGGGGCGTCGGCGGTGGCTCCCTGGTCAACGGCGGCATGGCGGTCACACCCAAGCGCGAGAACTTCGGCGCCATCCTCCCGTCGGTCAACGCCGACGAGATGTACTCCACCTACTACCCGCGCGCCAACGCCGGTCTCGGCGTCGGCACCATCGACCCGGCCTGGTTCGACAGCGTCGACTGCTACCAGTACTCCCGGGTCGGCCGTAAGCACGCCCAGCGCTCCGGCTTCCCGTTCGTCTTCGTGCCCGGCGTCTACGACTGGGACTACATGAAGCAGGAGGCTGCGGGAACGGTCCCCAAGTCTGCGGTCGCCGGCGAGATCCTCTACGGCAACAACTACGGCAAGAAGTCACTCCAGAAGACCTACATCGCCAAGGCCACCGCGACCGGAAAGGTCACCATCTCCCCGCTGCACAGGGTGACTTCGGTCGCCCCCGCTTCCGGCGGCGGCTACACCGTCGTCATCGAGCAGCTCAACACCAGCGGCACCACCACCGCGACCAAGACCGTGACCGCGGACAAGGTGTTCTTCGCGGCAGGCAGCGTCGGCACCAGCAAACTCCTGGTCAAACTGAAAGCCACCGGCGCGCTGCCGAATCTCAACGGAGAGGTCGGCAAGGGCTGGGGCGACAACGGCAACGTCATGTGCGGTCGCGCCAATCACATGTGGGACGCCACCGGCAAGGTCCAGTCGTCCATACCCACCGGCGGCATCGACAACTGGGCGGCCGGTGGTGCGTTCGCCGAGGTCGCGCCGCTGCCCACCGGCATCGAGACCTACGCCTCGTTCTACCTGTCGATCACCAAGAACCCGAACCGTGCCTCCTTCTCCTGGAACGCCGCCGCGGGCAAGGCGGAGCTGAACTGGCAGACGTCCTGGAAGCAGCCGTCCATCGACGCCGCCAAGACCATCTTCGACAAGATCAATTCAAAGGAGGGAACGATCTACCGCACCGATCTGTTCGGCACGTACAAGATCTGGGGCGACCACCTCACGTACCACCCGCTCGGCGGCGCGGTTCTGAACAAGGCCACCGACAACTACGGCCGTCTGCACGGCTATTCGGGCCTGTACGTCATCGACGGCTCCCTGATCCCCGGTAACACGAGCGTCAACCCGTTCGTCACCATCACGGCGCTCGCCGAACGGAACATCGAGAAGATCATCGCCACGGATGTCTGACAGCACCCCTCAATGTCCGGGGAGTCAGTGCCCGGGTAGTACACACACCGCATCGAGGCCGAGCACGTGGTTGAGCCGGCCGAACGCCAGCCAGGAACCGATGCTCATGCTCAGTTCCACGATCTCGTGCTGGCTGTAGTGCGCGGTCATCCGCGTCCAGAACTCCTCGTCGAGGCCATGGTGATCCAGGGCGTACCGCTCGGCGTACTCGGCGGCAAGACGTGTCCGGTCGTCGAAGGCGTCGGTGGTGCGCCACTGGGTCACCGCTTCGGCAAACTCCTCCTCGACCTTCTGGCCCTCGCGCTCGGTGCGCCAGTCGAGGCAGAACAGGCACCCGTTGATCTGCGCGATGCGCAGCCGCGCGGCCTCGAACTCCCTCAGTCCCAGCGTCGTGTGCTCGTACACCGACAGCGAGAAGTTGGCGGCGGCCATGCCGATACCGGGGACCATGTCACCCCACACGTACCCGATCGGCTCCTGACCCTCGGGAATGTCTATGTTCATCGAGCTCATTGCTTGCTCCTTCTCATTGCTTGCTCCTTCCGAGCTTTCCGGTCGCGGGGCGCAGCGGGACGTCGAGCGCGTCGTAGAGGCCGGGTTCCCTGTCCACTAGCCAGTCGATGGCGCCGACCAGACGGCCGACCGCGGTGGCGTTGCCGCCCGCCGACCGGTTCTCGCCCTCGTCGGTGGCCTCGACCGTGACCTCGATGCGCGGGCGGCCCTCGATGATGACCCGGTGCGCCCCGGCGCCGTCGGGCGGCGTGGGCCAGTCCGGTGCGCAGGACGGGTGGATGCGGGTGACGTGCTCGATGACGATGCGGGGCACGCCCCCGACGATGCCCTGCACTTCGAACCGCACCGCGCCCTGGGTGCCCGCCTCGAAGTCGCCCATCGTCCGGGTGCTCACCGCGCTGTCGAGCGCACGCCGCTCCAACGTCTCGCGGATGTCGTCGAGTTCGGCGCCGAGCGCCCGTGCCATCAGCCGGATCTGGCCGCCCCACACCATGGTGGGGACGGTCTCGGCGAGCATCAGGGGCTCGTAGTCCAGCGGATGTCCCATGCCGATCAGGTGGCGTACGGAATCCTCCTGGTCGTACGTGGAGTAGTCGAAGATCTCCTGGCAGCGGATCGCGTCGATGGTGCTGCCGAGTCCGCTGACAAGGAGCGGCAGTACGTCGTTGCCCCAGCCGGGGTCGACGCCGGACACGAAGAGGGAGCCGCCGCCGTCCGCGATGGCGGCGAGGATCGGGTCCCGCAGCTCGGGCGGGGCGTTGCGCTGGTCGTAGAGCGCGTAGAGGGCGGGGGTGACGACGACGGCTCCGGCCCGGATCGCCCTGCCGATGTCGGCGAGGGCCTCGTCGGGGCGCAGGTCGCCGGAGGCCGCGTACACCACGGCCTGGGGCGTCGCGGCGAGGACCGCCTCGATGTCGTCGGTCGCTGTGACGCCCAACTGCCCGTCGAGACCGGCAAGGTCGGCCGCATCACGGCCGACCTTGTCGGGATGGTGGACGAGCACGGCAGTGAGCTTCAGCGTCGGATGGGCCTCGACGGCACGGATGGCCGCTCGGCCGACATTTCCGGTACCCCAGACAACCGTGGAAATCATGCGGCGGAGGGTAACCAGAGGACGTATCACTTCATAGGGCCATGACCAGAGAGATTTCGAGCAAGAATGCCCGCGCTAGCGGATGTTCACGTCGATGCACGCGTAGAAGGCGTTCGACGTGTCGCCGATGTTCCAGACCGCGAGCACCTTGTGCCTGCCCGTGGCGCTGCCGAGGTTGACCTGGTGCTGGACGGTGGCCGGCGGCTGCTGGTTGCCGCCGTCGATCGTGGCGACCTTCGTGCCATCGACGAAGTACTCGTAGTTCGCGGTGCGGTGCCGTGCGGTGAACGTCCAGGTGAAGGTCTGCGTCCTGCTGACGTTGCTGACCTTCCACCCCTTGTTGTCGTCGTTGAGCTCAGCGAACCTGGCGTTGCCGCCGCTGCAGCTGCGCAGGCCCTTCGGGCCCTCGACGCTCTGGGGTTCCCACTTGATCTCGCCGCACGAGACCGCGCCCGAGGCGCACTGCGCCTGCCGGCTGGCCGGTGCGTTGACGTATCCGTGTGCGCTGGCCGAACCGGTCGGCAGCGTGAGGGCGAGGACGGGCGCAAGGCCCGCACCGATCACGGCGGCTATCTTCCGCTTCCTGTGCATGCGTAACTCCTTCACGACGCTGGGGTGGGGGTGTGCGTGAAGTGCTGGGGCAGTGCTGGGGCCAGATGTTCGCGATGGCCGATTAGTCCAGACCATAGACTTTGGCGGGCCTCGGTCAAGGCCGCTTTTGGGCCACGTACGGGGCGGGCGGGTGGCAGGCGGTGCGTGCCCTACGCCGTGCGGTGGAGCCGTGCCGCGAGGTGGTGCTGCAGCGGTTGGCCGACCGCGGCGAGGTCGTGAACGAAAGTGAGGGTGTCCGCGTCCGTCAGTTCGTAGCGGCGGCGGGTGGCCTCGACCTCTTTGGCGGTGGGCGTGCGGGCCACCTGGCTGGTGGAGAGGTCGATCGTGTCGCCGGTCGCGTGACCCACCGCGATCTCCGCGATGCCGGTGGGCTGGGTGATCAGCGCCTCGACCCGGCCGTCGGGCTGCAGCCGCCACCAGCCGCTTTCCCGGGCGGACGGCCGTAGCGGCGCGCCTTCGGCGTCAAGGAGCCAGGCCCGCGCCTCGTAGTGCAGGAAGGGGCGGCCGTCGTGGCTGAAGGTGACTTCCTGTGCGTACGTGAAGTCCGCCTCGATGGTGGGGTACTCACCCTGACCCCGGCCGTGCCAGGTGCCCAGAAGACCGAGCACGGGCGCGAGCAGCGCGTGCGGTGCCGGTGCCTCGTCCGCTCGATGGGCGTCGGGGTACGGGTGCTCCGGTGCGGTGTCGAACACGGTGTGCGCTCCAGGGGGTAGGTGCGGGTGCCGGGAAGCAGCCTAGGGGCCCGCAGGGACCTGGCCTGGAAGGAAACAGCAGCGGCGGAAGCCCGCACCGACGATGGCCGAAAAGTTAGGGTAACCTAATCGCCCGGCCCGGCTTTGGCGGATTTCGCACCCTCGACCGCGCCCAAGTCCCGCCTTCCTCAAGGGAGTTGGCTGTTGGAGACCGCAAGGTGACGCTGAGCAAAAGGGTCCGCCCCGCCCTTCTCGTGGCTCTGCTCTGCGCCGCCCTCGCCGCGCTCTGCGTCCTGTCGATCTCCATCGGCGCGGCCAGTATTCCGCCGGACCAGGTCGTACGGGCGCTGTTCGGTGATGCGCCGAGCCGACTCGTGGAGAACATCGTCTGGTCGGCACGCGTGCCCCGCACCACGCTCGGCATCGCGGCGGGCGCGGCCCTCGGTCTCTCCGGCGCGCTCATGCAGGCCCTGACGCGCAATCCGCTCGCGGACCCGGGCATCCTCGGCGTCAGCGCCGGTGCCTCCTTCGCCATCGTGCTCGCCGTCGGCGTGCTCGGGGTCGGCTCGTTCCACGGGTACGTCTGGTTCGCCTTCGCGGGCGCTCTCGTGGCGAGCGTCGTGGTCTACCTCCTCGGCAGGCTCGGGCGCTCCGGCCTGACGCCGGTCAAACTGGCGCTCGCCGGTGTCGCGGTGACCTCGCTGCTCTCCTCCCTCACCAGCGCGATCGCGCTCACCGACCCCGACGCGCTCGACCGCTACCGCTTCTTCTCGGCCGGTTCGATGGCCGACCAGGACGGTGCGACGGTCCTGCGGATCCTGCCCTTCATCGCCGTGGGCACGGCCCTCGCCCTGGCGTGCGCACCGGCCCTCAACAGCCTGGCCCTCGGCGACGACGTGGCGGCATCGCTGGGGCGGCGGCTCGGCCTGATCCGGCTCCAGGGCGTCGCGGCGGTCACGCTCCTCACCGGTGCGGCGGTCGCGGTGATCGGCCCTGTCGTCTTCATCGGCCTCGTCGTCCCGCATGTCGCCCGCGTCCTCGCCCAGTTGGCGGGGATCGGCCCGGACCACCGCTGGCTGCTTCCGCTTTCGGCGGTGCTCGCCCCATGCCTGCTGCTCGCCGCCGACATCGTCGGACGGGTCGTCGCGCGGCCCACCGAGATACAGGCGGGTGTCGTCGTCGCTTTCATCGGCGGCCCGTTCTTCATCGCCATGGTCCGCCGACGCCGCCTGTCGGAGGTGTGAGGATGAGCAGTTCGAAAGTCACGCCCGACTCCTCGCCCGCTCCCTCGCCCGCCCCGTCTTTCCGCACCTACCGGCTGGCTCTGCCGCCCGTCTCCGGGATCCTGCGCCCCCGGCTCATGGCGCTGAGTGCGGGTCTCGCCGTCGCGGGCTTCCTGCTGTTCTGCTGGGGTCTGTCGTTCGGCGACTATCCGATCGCCTTCGCCGACGTCGTACGCGCCCTGGTGGGCTCCGGCGACCCGGGCACCGTACTCGTGGTCGAGGAACTGCGGCTGCCCCGCGCCCTGGTGGGGCTGTTCGCGGGGGTCGCCTTCGGTGTTTCCGGCGCGCTGTTCCAGACCATGACCCGCAATCCCCTTGCCAGTCCCGACATGATCGGACTGACGCAGGGCTCGGGCACCGCCGTCGTCGCGGGGATCGTCCTGGGCTGGGACGGCGGCCTCGGCACCCAGACGCTCGGGCTGCTCGGCGCGCTGGTCACGGCGCTCGTCGTGTACGCCCTCGCCTGGCGGCGCGGCGCCACCGGCTACCGGATCATCCTGGTCGGCATCGGGGTGGCCTGGATCTGCACCAGCGCGACCGACTACCTCGTGGCCAAGGGCGGACGGTTCCAGGCGCAGGCCGCCCTCGGCTGGCTCGTCGGCAACCTCAACGGCCGTACGTGGGGCCAGGTCGGGCCGCTCGCCATCGCGCTCGCGGTGTTGCTTCCGACGGCGCTGCTGCTCGGGCGGCTGCTGCGCACCCTGCAACTCGGTGACGACGTGGCCACCGGGCTCGGCACCCGCGTACAGCCGGTGCGGCTGGCCGTCCTGCTCACCGGGGTCGGGCTCGTCGCCTTCGCCACCGCGTCCGCGGGGCCCGTGGCCTTCGTGGCACTCGCCGCCCCGCAGATCACCCAGCGCCTCGCCCGCACCGCGTGGCCGCCCACTCTCGCCTCGGGTCTTGCAGGGGCCGTGATGGTCCTCGGCAGTGACCTCATCGCCCGCACCCTCGTCTCCGGCACGGAACTGCCGGTCGGAATCGTCACCGGCGTGCTCGGCGCGCCGATCCTGCTCTGGCTGCTCGCCCGCGCCAACCGCGCGGGTTCAGGAGGTTGATCCCATGTCGGCTGACTCAGCGGCTGGCTCTCTGTCGACCGACCCCGTGTCGTCCGGCCCTGTGTCGTCCGGTCCCGCGCCGACCACCGACGTGGACCTGCGCGCAAGTGATCTGCGCCTGTCCTACGGCAACCGGCTTGTGGTGGACGGCCTCGACCTGTCCGTCCCGCCGGGCCGGATCACGGCCATCGTCGGCGCCAACGCCTGCGGCAAGTCCACCCTCCTTCGCGCCCTGGCCCGGCTGCTAGCGCCCCGCGACGGCGCCATCCACCTGGACGGCCGCGCGCTGCACTCCATACCGAGCCGCGAGCTGGCCCAGCGCCTTGGCATCCTGCCGCAGAGCCCGGTCGCGCCGGAGGGCCTCACCGTCATCGACCTGGTCAACCGCGGCCGCTCACCGCACCAGACCTGGTGGCGGCAGTGGTCGAAGTCCGACGAGCGCACCGTCCACGACGCGCTGGCCGCGACCGGCATGAGCGACCTCGCGGACCGTCCCGTCGACGAACTCTCCGGCGGCCAGCGCCAACGCGCCTGGATCGCCATGGCGGTCGCCCAGGGCACTCCCGTACTGCTCCTCGACGAGCCGACGACGTATCTCGACCTGGCGCACCAGATCGACGTGCTCGACCTGATCACCGACCTCAACCGCCGCGAGAACCGCACCGTCGTGATGGTGCTGCACGACCTCAACCAGGCCTGCCGCTACGCCGACCATGTCGTCGCCATGAAGTCGGGGCGGATCGCGGCGGAAGGCACCCCGAGCGAGGTCATCACCGCCGACATCGTGCGGGACGTCTTCGAGCTGCGGTGCCGCATCACACCGGACCCGGTCAGCGGCACGCCCCTGGTCATTCCCATGGGGCGCCACCACGGGGAATCAACTTAGGGTACCCTCACTTAGATTTTCATTACCTGGATCTTCATTGTCCGGCCCTGGAGAGGTGGCGGGTGAGTTCTTCAAGTCCGTCGGGGCGGGACGTCCTGAGAGAGTCCGTACGGGGGCAGCGGCGCGACGTCGCCCGCGGCGCGGTCCTTGGTTCCGGCCACCAGATAGGTGAGGCGCTGGTCCCCGTCCTCATCGGCGTCGCGATCGACCAGGCCGTCACCGACTCCGACACCGGCGCCCTGCTCGTCTGTCTCGGCGTCCTGGCAGTGGGCTATGTGGCGCTCGCGCTGAGCTTCCGCTTCGGCGCGATGGCCGGTGAGCGGGCCGCGGCCCAGGCCGAACACACCTTGCGCATCTCCCTCGTACGACGCGTGCTCGACCCCGGCGGCGGAGCCGAGGACGGCCGGCTGCCCGGAGCCCTCGCCAACATCGCGACCGAGGACGCCAAGCGGGTCGGCGCCGTCAACATGGCGCTCATGGCCGGGATCTCGGCACTGACGGGCATCCTCACCTGTGCCGTCGTCCTGCTGCGCATGTCCCTGACGCTCGGCCTCGTCGTGCTGCTCGGCACACCGGTGCTTCTCTGGCTCGGGCATCTGCTGAGCAAGCCCCTGGAGAGCCGCAGCGAGGCCGAGCAGGAGCGCGCGGCGCACGCGTCGGCCGTCGCCGCCGACCTGGTGACGGGCCTGCGGATACTCAAGGGCATCGGCGGTGAGTCGGCCGCCATCGCCCGCTACCGCACCACGAGCCGCGACTCCCTCGGGGCCACCCTGAAGGCCGCACGCGCGCAGGCCTTCCAGAGCGGCGTGGTGCTCGCCCTCACCGGGTGCCTGATCGCCGCCGTCGCCCTGGTCGGCGGCAGGCTTGCCACCCAGGGCAGCATCAGTCTCGGTGAGTTGGTGTCGGCGGTCGGGCTCGCGCTCTTCCTCCTCGGCCCCCTCGAGGTGCTCGCCTGGGTCAACGCCGAACTCGCCCAGGGCCGGGCATCGGCCACCCGGATCGCGGAGGTCGTCGCCACCCCGCCCACCATCACCGCCGGAGACCGCAGCCTGCCCCAGCCGGTGCGCGGCGCGGTCAAGCTCGACGGCGTACGGCACGGCGGCCTTCGCGGAGTGGACCTGGACATCGCGCCCGGCGAGCTGCTCGGGGTGGTCGCGACCGACCCCGCGCACGCCACCGACCTGCTGCGCTGCCTGGCCCGGCAGACCGATCCCGATGCCGGGAGCGTGCAGCTGGACGGCATAGCACTGCGGGACCTCGACCCGGCCGAGCTGCGCACGGCGATGCTGGTCGCCGCGCACGACGCCGACCTCTTCGAAGGCACCGTCCGCGAGAACGTCACGGCCGCCGCACCCGGCACAGCCGACCCGGAACAGGCGATGGCGGCCGCCGGAGTGGCGCAGGTCGCCCAGACGCTGCCGGACGGCGAGCACACGCCGGTCGGCGAACGCGGCCACTCGCTCTCGGGCGGACAGCGTCAACGCGTCGCCCTCGCGAGGGCGCTGGCCGCCGACCGGCCCGTGCTCGTGGTGCACGATCCGACCACCGCGGTCGACGCGGTGACCGAGGCGCGTATCGCCGCCGGTCTCCGCGAGATCCGCAAGGGCCGCACCACGGTCCTGGTGACCACGAGCCCCGCACTGCTCTCGGTCACCGACCGGGTGGTGCTCCTGGACGAAGGCCGGGTCACCGACACGGCTCCGCACGCCGACCTGATCCAGCGTCATGAGGCCTATTGCACGGCGGTGTTGGCATGAACGAGACCTCTACCGACATGAGCGGGACCTCGTCCGAGCAGTACCCGGAAACCCGCGAACTGCTCCCCACCGCCACCGCGCCCCGCACCCGCGCCGCGGTCCGCGACCTGGTGCGCCCGCACCGCGGCCTGGCGTTCGGCGGCTTCGCGGTGATGATCGCGGCGACCGGCATCGGCCTGCTCGTCCAGCCGATCCTGGGCCGCATCGTGGACCTGGTGGCCGATCAGCACCCGCCGGGACACCTCACGCTCCCGGTCGTCCTGCTGATCCTGGTCGCCCTCGCGCACGGCGGAACCACCGCGCTCGGCCTCTCGCTCGTCTCGCGGCTCGGCGAGACCGTGCTCGCGCAGCTGCGCGAGCGGTTCGTGGAGAAGGCCCTGCGGCTACCCCTTGAACAGGTGGAGAAGGCCGGGGCCGGAGACCTCACCGCCCGGGTGACCCGCGACGTCTCGGTGGTCGGCGAGGCGGTGCGCGACGCCCTGCCCGAACTGGCCCGTTCCCTGCTCGCCATCGTCCTGACCCTTGCCGCGATGGCGGCCCTCGACTGGCGCTTCTTCCTCGCGGCCCTCCTCGCGGTGCCCGTCCAGGCGTCCACCGCCCGCTGGTACGTCCGTCACGCCGTTCCGCTCTACGCCCAGCAGCGCATCGCCACCGGAGCACAGCAGCAGCAGTTGCTCGACACCATCGCCGGCGCGGGCACCGTGCGGGGCTTTCGCATCGAGGAGGAACACACCGAGCGGGTGACCCGGCGTTCGTCGACCGCGGTCCAGTTGAAGATGCGCGGCATACGCCTGGTGCTCGACTTCTACAACCGCCTGCACGTCGCCGAGTACACCGGCCTCGCCGCGGTGCTCGTCACCGGCTTCCTCCTCGTCCGCGCGGACTCCGTGTCCATCGGCACCGCGACCGCAGCCGCGCTCTATTTCCACAGCCTGTTCGCGCCGGTCAACTCCGCACTCGTACTCCTGGACGACGCGCAGTCGGCGACCGCCTCGCTCGCCCGCCTCGTCGGGGTCGCCGACGAGCCGACCCACGAACCGACCCACGAACCGGCGCAGGTACCGGAGAACCCGGACGGGGAACCCGGTGCGGCACCGGACGGCACCGTCACCGTGACCGGCATCGACCACGCGTACATACCCGGCAGGGCCGTCCTGCAGAACGTGGACCTCACGCTCCGGGCCGGGGAACGAGTGGCGCTCGTCGGCCCCAGCGGCGCGGGCAAGACCACCCTCGCCAAGCTCATCGCGGGGGTGCACCGGCCGACGTCGGGCTCCGTGCACCTGAGCGGATCCCGGGCCCGGGGCGAGGGCCTGCCGGTCGCCCTGGTCACCCAGGAGACGCATGTCTTCGCCGGGCCGCTCGCGGACGATCTGCGCCTGGCCCGTGCCGAAGCCACCGACGACGAGCTGCGCACGGCGCTGACCGATGTCGACGCCCTCGACTGGGTCGAGGCCCTGCCCGACGGTCTGGACACCGTCGTGGGCGACGGAGGCCACCGCCTCACTTCCGCACAGGTCCAGCAACTGGCCCTGGCCCGCCTCATGCTGGCCGATCCGCCGGTGGCCGTGCTCGACGAGGCGACGGCCGAGGCCGGCAGCACCGGCGCCCGCCTCCTGGAGAAGGCCGCGAGCCGGGCGATCGAGGGACGCACCGCGCTCGTCGTCGCGCACCGCCTCACCCAGGCCGCGACCGCGGACCGGATCGTCGTCATGGAGGGCGGCCGGATCGTGGAGAGCGGCACCCACGACGAACTGCGCGAAGGATCCGGGCCCTACGCCACCCTCTGGCAGGCCTGGTCCGGCACCCGTACCGCGACCGACAAGCCCCCCACGCACCAGGCAGGACCCGACACCACCACCGTGAAGGACGACGACTGATGCTCGGCTCTCCCAGACGCGCTCCCGGACGTGCTCCCGGCCGCACCCGCCTCGCCACGGCCCTCGCCGCCGCCCTCCTCCTGTTCACCGCCACCGCCTGCGGCTCCAGCGACGACTCCGACACCGGCTCGGAGGGGGCCGCGTCCAAGAACGGCGCCTTCCCGGTGAGCATCGCGCACAAGTACGGCAGCACCACCGTCAAGGCCGAGCCCGAGCGGATCGTCACCGTCGGCCTCACCGACCAGGACGCCGTGCTCGCCCTGGGCAAGGTGCCCGTCGGCACCACCGAGTGGCTCGGCGGCTACAAGGGCGCCGTAGGCCCCTGGGCCGCCGACGCTCTCGGCAGCGCCGAGGCGCCGACCGTCCTGAAGGACACCGGCACAGGACCGCAGACCGAGAAGATCGCCGCGCTCCGCCCGGACCTGATCCTCGCCGTCTACGGAGGTCTGACCAAGGAGCAGTACGCGACCCTGTCGAAGTTCGCCCCGGTGGTGGCCCAGCCGAAGCAGTACAACGACTTCGGGGTTCCGTGGCAGCGGCAGACCGAGACCATCGGCAAGGCGCTCGGCCAGGAGAACAAGGCCAAGAAGCTGGTGACGGGCGTGGAGGCCGACTTCAAGTCCGCGGCCAAGGAGAATCCGGCGTTCGCCGGGTCCAGCGCCGTGATGGCGACCCCGTACGAGGGAATCTTCGCCTTCGGCAGCCAGGACCCCCGCTCCCGGGTCCTCACCGGCCTCGGCTTCACTCTGCCGAGCGACCTGGACAAGGTCATCGGTGACGAGTTCGGCGCCAACATCAGCAAGGAGCGCACCGATCTGCTCGACACCGACGCGATCGTGTGGATCGCCTCCGACCCGGCGAAGGACGAGGCCAAGCTCCACAAGAACGCCCTCTACGCCGACCTCGACGTGGCCAAGGAGGACCGCGAGGTCTACGTCGGGGAGTCGAGCGACTACGGAAACTCCGTCTCTTTCGTGTCGGTCCTCAGCCTGCCGTACATGCTGGATCGCCTGGTGCCCCAACTGGCATCGGCCGTCGACGGCGACACCGCGACGAAGGTGAAGCAGCACGCCGACAGCCAGTGAACGTATGATCAGCCGATGTCTGACACGACCGAAACCACGCCCGGCTGGCTGAACTCCGACGAGCTCGAGGATGCGCGTGCGCGCATGCCGATCCTGTACGTGGAGGCGGTGCCGGTGCGCGTCGACGACAGCGGCGAAGTCACCAGCATCGGACTGCTGTTGGGCATGGGGCGGGACGGAGCGGTCAATCGCTCCCTCGTCTCCGGCCGGGTCCTGCACCACGAGCGGGTCCGGGACGCCCTTCTGCGCCACCTGGAGAAGGACCTCGGCCCGGTGGCACTCCCCCGCGTCCCGGCCTCCCTGCAGCCCTTCACCGTCGCCGAGTACTTCCCGACGCACGGCGTCACTCCGTTCCACGACCCCCGCCAGCACGCGGTGTCCCTCGCCTACATCGTCCCGGTGGCGGGCGACTGCCGTCCCCGGCAGGACGCTCTCGACCTGGTCTGGTTCAGTCCGCAGGAGGCCTTGTCGGCGGGGGTCCAGAACGAGATGCCCGGCGGCCACGGCGTCCTCCTCAAGCAGGCCCTCGCGCATGCCGGTTGCCTGTCCTGAACGCCCGTCGCTTTCCTGAACAGGGGGACCAGGGGACTGACGGATTAGGTAAGGCTCAGCTAAGTTGATCGGCGAGAGTGCCTTCCTCCGAAGGCACATCCGCCAAGGAGATCGACGCAGCATGAGCTCAACCACCCGCCGGACCCGCCGTTCCACCGCGATCGCCGTGTCGCTCGCCGCAGGAAGCGCCCTTGTCCCGACCGGCACCGCGGGCGCCGACACGGCGAGGACCGGCTCGCCCACCGTCACGGCGCCGGTCGGGCAGGGCCTGTACCAGTCCGCGTACTCCGAGCGGAACGACGCGCTCTGGGTCACGTCCTCCGTCGGCCAGCCGCCCGCCACCGTCACCGACTCCCGGCTGCTGCGAGTCGACCCGGACACTCTGAAGGTGGAGAAGGCCTACAAGGCGCCGGTCACGGACGCGGCCACCGGTGCCGTCGAGTCGGTCTACGGAGTGGCCGTCGACGACGAGCACAACACCGTCTGGACGACGAACACCCGCGACAACTCCGTAGCCGTCTACAGCCAGCGCACCGGCAAGCGCCTGGCCACGCTGCCCGGCGTGAACCACTCCCGCGAGATAGTCGTCGACGAGCGGCACGACACGGTGTGGGCGAGCGCCTTCGCCGACGGAGCCCTCGTCGCTTTCGACTCCGCCACGTTCAAGGAGAAGAAGCGCGTCACCGTCCCCGGAACCGGTCCGACGGGCCTCACCCTGAACAAGCGCACCGGCACGGTGTACGCCGCCGACTACCACGGCGACCAGATCATCGAGGTCTCCCCCGGCGCCGGGAGCCCGCGTCTCGTCCCGGCCGGTGAAGGGCCGCTCTCGATCGCCCTCTCCAAGAACGGCCGCACCGCCTACACCGCCGACCAGACCTCGGGCACCGTCACGGTCGTCGACCTGCGCAAGGGTGCGGTCACCCGGTCCGTGGCCACCGGCGGAGGCACCAAGTCCGTCGCCGTCGACCGGCGTTCGGGCCATGTCCTCGCCGTCAACCGCACGACCGCCACCGTCACGATCGTCGACCCGCACAAGGGAGCCGTCGTGAAGTCCGTGACCACCGGCGCGAACCCCAATCACGTGCAGGTGGCCCAAGGACACGCGTACGTGGTCGACAAGTCGGCATCCGGGCCCGCGGGCGAAGACCTGCTCACCCGCGTACGGCTCGGCCGCTGACGCACGTTCAGGGTGAGGGCTGCGGGGTCATGCGGTGCAGCCCCTTGCGGTCGTAGTAGCGGGTCATCGCGAACCCGAAGGCCACGGCCACCAGGCTGCCGACCGCGATCATGATCCAGGCGCGGCCGAGTCCGGCGTCGCCGCGGGCGTCGAAGAAGAGGATGGCGCGGACGCCGCCGCTGAGCTGGCGCATGGGCTCGAAGATGCCCAGGAAGCGGTAGAAGCCGGGGACCGCCTCCAGCGGGATGGTGGCCCCGGAGGAGGGCAGGCCAAGGACGATGAAGACGAACATGGAGACGAGCTGGCCGATCCCGCCGAAGGCCGCGTTGATGGCCTGGACCCCCAGGCCGACCGCGAGGCTCGCGCAGTAGGAGAAGATCCACAGCAGCGGCAGGTGGGTGGCGTCCATGCCCAGGATCGTGATGGTGGCCAGCATGATCAGGGTGGTGGTCAGGACTGTGATACCTGCGGTCATGGCCATCTTCAGGAGCAGTGTCTGGGTGCGGCTGATCGGCACGGTCGGGCGGCGGGTGTGCCAGGGGCCGATCTCACTGTCGGCGTAGCCGAGGGCCGTGTCGACGCCCATGCCGATGAGGTTGGCGCCGAGGAACCCGGCCAGGACGAGCAGCAGGGTGTAGTAGAAGGCGCTCAGGCCCAAGCCGCTGTTCTCGCCGATGGGGTGGCCGACCTGGGTGGTGATGCCGACGGGGTCGGCCAGGAGCAGGCCCGCGGTGGAGCCCGCCTTCTTGTCGGCGCCCGCCGCCTTCAGCTGCTCGCCGATGGCCTGCGACGACTGCTGTGCGGCCGCTGTGGTGATCTTGCTCGCCAGGGAGGAACCGAGGCTGCCCATACCGGGGTTGGTGAGCACCGTCATCGTCGGCCGCTCCGTCGCGCGCGTGGTGGTGAGCGCGGCGACGGAGTCACTGAAGTTCGCGGGGATGAGCAGGGCGCCGTAGATCTTGCCGGAGTCCAGCTCGTCCTGGGCCTCGGCCCGCGTCAACTGGCGCCAGTCGGCCTTGTCGCTCGATGTGTCGGAGAGGACGGTCCGCGCGACCTGCGTCCCCAGGTTCTGCTTCTGCCCGGGCGGGGGCTCTCCCTGGTCCGCGTTGACGACGGCGAGGGGCAGGTCGCGCAGGTCGCGGTTCGGACTGATGATGCCGCCCATGTAGAGCAGGGAGAGCAGCAGGGCGAGCAGCCCGGTCAGAACGGTGGGCACCAGCCACAACTTGGGACGGCGCAGGAGCACGGAGGCGCGGGCCTTGGTGCCTGTGTGACGGGGAGCGTCGTGACGAGGGGCGTCGTGACGGGGGTCGTCGTGACGGGGAGCGTTGTCGTCATCCATGGTGCCCAGCTTCGGGGCCGCGTGCGACGCCCGGCACGAACAACACGTTCAGGAGCGAAGGAAAGGGCAAATAGGGCCTGTTTCCGTTGGGAAGTTACCGCGGGTATTACGCCTCGGTGTGGTCCGGGGTGCTCGCCTCGTCGTCCGGGTTCCAGTCGAGGAGGCGCACTTTGGCGACCGTCCGCACATGCCTGCGCATCGCGGCCGCCGCCGCCCGGCCACGGCCGGCCTCGATCGCGTCAAGGATCGCGTGATGCTGGGCGAGGGAACGTGCGGGGCGCCGCACCTGGCGCAGTGACTCGTTGCGGCTCTCGGTGATCTGCTCGGCGATGGAGTTCATGAACTCGGCGAGCAGCACGCTGTGCGCGGCCCCGGTCACGGCGGCGTGGAAGAGCCGGTCGCCCTCGACGCCGTGCTCACCCGCCTCGATCTCCCGCGCCATCGTGTCGAGGGCGCCCCGCATCGCCCGCAGGTCCTCGTCCGTACGCCGCTCGGCGGCCAGTTCGGCGAGCTTGGTCTCCAGGGCCTCGCGCGCCTCGAGTACGTCGGGCAGCCGCCGCTTGCGCTCCACGAGCCGCTCCACGGGCTCGGCGTCCAGGCTGTCCTTGACCAGATAAGTGCCGCCGCCGTGCCGCACCTCGACCAGACCCTGCACTTCGAGTACGACGATGGCCTGCTTGACGGAGGCGCGGGACACGCCGAGGCGCTGGGCCAGTTCACGCTCGGGGGGCAACCGGTCACCGGAGTGCAGGCCGCCTTCGCCCACGTAGGCACGGAGCCGGTCGAGCACCTGCTCGTACAGCCTCGTCCTGCCCATGGGGCGCAGCGCGTCAGACATCCCAACCCCCCATTTCGGTCCCCATGCCGAATTTCGGTCCCCTTGCCGATGGGTCCGCAGCCTAACAGCGGCCGACCCAGTGGACGAGTGGCCAAGTGGTCCAGCCAATTTCCGTCCGATCCCTTGACGGCCGAAACCGATACCCCGACGCTGAGTTCCGCCAACGGCCAAATTGGCTCAGCCACTTGGCCACTGAGGGACGGCCCCAGGGACGGGAGCCCACGATGTCCGCCGAACTCATCTCCATCCTCGTACTCGTGGTGGTCTTCGTGATCGCCACCACCCGCTCCATCAACATGGGCGCGCTCGCCTTCGCCGCCGCCTTCGCGGTCGGCGAGCTGGCCGCCGATCTCGACGCGGACGGGATCTTCGCCGGTTTCCCCGGCGATCTCTTCGTCGTCCTGGTCGGCGTGACCTATCTGTTCGCGATCGCGCGCGCCAACGGCACCACGGACTGGCTGGTCCACGCGTCCATCCGCCTTGTACGCGGGCGGATCGCGCTGATCCCCTGGGTGATGTTCGTGATCACCGGCGCGCTCACCGCCATCGGCGCGGTCAGTCCGGCCGCCGTGGCGATCGTCGCGCCGATCGCCCTGAGCTTCGCCGCCCGGTACGGAATCAGCCCTCTCCTGATGGGCGCCATGGTGGTGCACGGGGCCCAGGGCGGCGGCTTCTCGCCCATCAGCATCTACGGCTCCATCGTCAACGGCATCGTGGAGCGCGAGAACCTGCCGGGCAACGAGATCGCGCTCTTCCTCGCCTCGCTCGTCGTCAATCTCCTCATCGCCGGGGTCGTCTTCGTCCTCTTCGGCGGGCTGAAGCTGGGCGGTCGCGACATGGACGACGAGTCCAAGTCGGCCGCGCGCGAGGATGGTTCGGGGCTCGATCCGGCCAAGATCGCCACCCTCGCCGCGCTTGTCGCCCTCGTCGTCGCCGTACTCGGTTTCGACCTCGACGCCGGTCTGAGCGCCATCACCCTGGCCGTGATCCTGAGCGCGTTCTGGCCCGACTCGAGCCGCAAGGCCGTCGGCGAGATCGCCTGGTCGAGCGTGCTCCTCATCTGCGGTGTGCTCACCTACGTCGGCGTACTGGAGGAGATGGGCACCATCGACTGGGCCGGTGAGGGCGTGTCCGACATCGGCGTACCGCTCCTGGCCGCTCTGCTGCTCTGCTACATCGGAGCGATCGTCTCCGCGTTCGCCTCCTCCGTCGGGATCATGGGCGCCCTGATTCCGCTCGCCGTGCCGTTCCTCGCCCAGGGCGAGATCGGCGCGATCGGCATGATCGCGGCGCTCTCCGTCTCCGCCACCGTCGTGGACGTCAGCCCCTTCTCGACCAATGGCGCGCTGGTGCTCGCAGCCGCCCCGGACGTCGACCGGGAGCGCTTCTTCCGGCAGCTGATGGTGTACGGGGGGATCGTGGTGGCGGTGGTACCCGCTGCGGTGTGGCTCGCCCTCGTGGTGCCAGGATTCGGATAGGACGAACCTCCATGGCCCTCGAAGGACCATCGACGACAACCAAGGAGATACGCAGCGTGAGTTCTGCCCATCCGCCCCTCTTCCCGACCCTCGTCGCGGGCCCCGACCTGCCCGCCCTGCGTTTCGGCGAGCGCTCGCTGACGTACGCCGAACTCGCCGCGACGGCCGGTTCGCTCGCCGCCTCGATCGGCTCGGCGCGCCGGGTCGCGCTGTGGGCGACACCGACTCTCGAAACCGCCGTCGGTGTGGTGGCCGCGCTGCTCGCCGGTGTGCCCGTGGTGCCGCTGAACCCAAAGATCGGCGAGCGCGAGCTGGGGCACATCGTGGCGGACAGCGCCCCCACGGTGGTGCTCGCGGCGCCGGGTGACGAACTCCCCGTACCTCTGCGGGCGTTGGAGCGTACGGACATCACGCTCACCGGCCCCGCGACGGCGTCGGAGCTGCCCGCCGAACCCGGACCCGAATCCCCCGCCCTGGTCGTCTACACCTCGGGCACCACAGGCCCTCCCAAGGGCGCGGTGCTGCCCCGCCGGGCCCTCACCGCCACCCTGGACGCGCTTGAGGACGCCTGGCAGTGGACGTCCGACGACGTCCTTGTGCACGGACTTCCGCTGTTCCATGTGCACGGTCTCATCCTCGGCATCCTGGGGCCGCTGCGCCGGGGCGGTTCGGTACGGCACCTGGGCCGGTTCTCCATCGAGGGGGTGCAGCGCGAACTGGCTGACGGGGCGACGATGCTGTTCGGCGTGCCCACCATGTACCACCGCATCGCGGAGGCGCTGCCAACCGACCCGGGTCTGGCCAAGGCCCTGTCCGGCGCGCGGCTCCTGGTCTCCGGCTCTGCCGCGCTGCCCGTGCACGACCACGAGCGGATCGCTGCGGCGACGGGACGCCGGGTGGTCGAGCGGTACGGCATGACGGAGACGCTGATGAACACGAGCGTGCGGGCCGACGGCGAACCGCGCGCCGGAACCGTCGGGGTGCCGTTGGGCGGTGTGGAGTTGCGGCTCGTGGACGAGTCGGGCGCCGAGACCTCGGACCCGCTGGAGGTCGGCGAGATCGAGGTGCGCGGCCCGAATCTGTTCACCGAGTATCTGAACCGGCCGGACGCCACCGCCGCGGCCTTCACCGCCGACGGCTGGTTCCGTACCGGCGACATGGCGCTGCGCGACGACGACGGCTATGTGCGCATCGTCGGCCGCAAGGCCACCGACCTCATCAAGAGCGGCGGCTACAAGATCGGCGCGGGCGAGATCGAGAACGCCCTGCTCGAGTACCCGGGCGTACGCGAGGCCGCCGTGACCGGCGAACCGGACGACGACCTGGGCGAGCGCATCGTCGCCTGGATCGTGCCGAGCGACCCGGAGCAGCCCCCGGCGGAAAAGGACTTGGCGGACCATGTGGCCGCCCAGCTCGCCCCGCACAAGCGTCCTCGGATCGTGCGCTATCTTCCGGAGCTCCCCCGCAACGACATGGGGAAGATCATGAAGCGATCCCTTCATGGCTGAGTCCACGCCCGGCGGTCAGGCGGCCGTTCGCCTGACCGCCCGCGCGGCCGTCGCCGCCGTGGCCGATCAGGACAGTTTCCGTGAACTACCCGCACCTGAGGGGGAGTTCATCGACGCGACGGCAGGGCAGGACGGCCCGATCGACTGGGAGGGGTACGCCGAGTCCCGCGCCCGTGCCGAGGAACGTACCGGCGAACGCGAGTCGGTGGTCTGCGGCACCGCCACCGCGGGCGGCACCCGAGCAGTGATCATCTCCTTCGAGTTCGGCTTCCTGGGCGGCTCCCTCGGCGAACGCACGGGCGACCGCATCGAGGCCGCACACCGCCACGCCCGTACCCACCGGCTGCCCGTCGTCTCACTGATCGCGACGGGGGGCAGCCGTATGCAGGAGGGCATGCGGGCCCTGGTCCAACTGCAGCGCGTGGCGCGGCAGTCCGCGCTCACCGGCGCGGCGGGCCTCCCCCGGATCGCGGTCCTTCGCGATCCGACCACGGGCGGCGGCTGGGCCACCCTGGGGGCAGGCGCCGACCTGATCCTGGCCCTGCCCGGCAGCCAGGTCGGCTTCGCCGGGTCCCGGGTGCGTCCCGCGGACACTGATCCGGCGGCGTACACCGCCGAGGCCCAGTTGGCGGCCGGGGCGATCGATGAGGTCGTGCACCCCGAGGAACTGCGCGAAGCGCTGTCCCTGCGCCTCGGGCTGCTGTCCGCTCCCGCTCCGGGTGCGGCCGAACCCCCCGGTTCACTCGGTCGCACCGACCTGCCTGCCACCGGCTGGGAGGCCGTGCGTCGCGCCCGCTCCCCCGAACGCCCGCGCGCCGCGGCCTACTTGGACGCCTACTTCACCGATCGCGCACCCCTGCGCGGCGACCGGTGCGGGGGCGTGGACCCGGGCATGCTCTGCGGCTTCGGGTCGCGCGCTGGGCGGACGGTGGCCTACGCGGCGCAGGGCGGGACAGCGACGACACCCGCCGGGTACCGCACCGCGGCCCGGCTCGTCCGGCTCGCGGGGCGGCTCGGCATTCCCGTCCTTACGCTCGTCGACACCCCGGGGGCGGCGAACGGAGCGGAGGCCGAACGGGCGGGCGCGGGCGCGGCGATCGCGGACCTGTTCGCCGCCGTCGCCACCGCGTCGGTGCCGGTCACCTCGCTGGTCATCGGCGAGGGCGGCTCCGGCGGCGCACTCGCCCTCGCGGCAGCCGACAACCTCTGGGTGACACCGGACAGTTACTTCTCGGTGATCGCCCCGGAGCCGGCCGCGGCGATCCTCAAACGGGGGCACGAGGAGATCCGGTCGACGGCCGAGCAGCTGCGCCTTCGCCCGCAGGACCTGGTCGAACTCGGCCTGGCCAGAGGCATTCAGGGCCCGGGGTCCATCTCCTCGACGACCTGAGCGGCCATGCGCAGACAGATCTCGGGGAGTTCCGGGGCGCTTCGGATCCAGTCCTCGGTGTCGATACCGGCGACGACGCCCGCCGTCCACAAGGTGGCGAGGAGACGGGTCGCCAGGTCACGCTCCGCGCCCCTGGCCTCGGGAGCCGCACGGCGGACGGCGACGATCGCCCGCTCGATCAGGGACGGCTCGAGCAGCCAGCGTATTCCCGCTCCCGCCTCCACGAGGAAGCCGGAATAGATCGCCATGAAGATGTGCGCGGTGTCGGTCTCCTGCTCCAGACCGACCCGTGCCTGCTCGGTGAACTGGGTAATCAGACCCAGGTGGTCGCCCAGATGACTCGACGGGGTCCCTCGGCTTCGCCGGCGTTCGCCATTGGTCATGTCCGCACCGTCCGTCCGCCCCTGGCGTCAGGATGTCCTGCCTATCTCCGGCCGGCCCCGGCCTTCGCCTTCGCCTCGGCCGGAGATCTTGCCACCGGCCAGCGCCTGCTCCACGGTGTCGTGGATCGCCAGCACGTCGTTCAGACCCACGATGCGCAGCACCGCGCGAACCACTCTGCGCGAGGCCACCAACCTGAGCGGAACCCCGCCCGCGTCCACCCGCTGCCGGAAGTCCTCAAGGACGGCCACCCCGGCCATGGTCAGAAACGGGGCCGCCGCCCAGTCCACGACCACCGCCGACACTCCGTCCCGCGAGGCGCGGTCAAGGAGGGCCCGGCACACCGCACGCAACTCCCACCGGAGCGGTTCGGCATTGCCGATGTCGACTTCCGGGGGCATCTGTACAACCAGACACCCCTGCCTGACGGATGTGTGAAGCGCCATCCGGACCACCCCCATACGGCGTCTCGACTTCAGAAGGGGTCATTTCGAGGCACAGCAGCAGTATGCCAATCCGGCCTCCGGAGTTCAGCCCACTCGGCCCAACGCTGCACGATGCATCCACCGCCGCGCGGTTCTTACGGACCCGTGACGAAGCCCCGTCGGTGATCGTCACCCCGCGTCGGCACGCCTAGCGTGGGCGGCATGCGCGTACTTGTCACCGGCGGCGCCGGGTTCATCGGATCGCACGTGGTCGAAGCCCTCTCGGAGCGTGGGCACGAAGTGGCGGTGTTCGACGCCCTGCTGCCCTCCGCCCATGCCGAACCGCCTCGGCCGCACGAAGGTCAGCGGTGGACCGTCGCCGATGTCCGGGACCGGGACGCGGTGCGGGACGCGCTGCGCGGGGTGGACGCGGTCTGCCATCAGGCGGCGATGGTGGGGCTCGGCAAGGACTTCGCGGACGCCCCGGAGTACGTCGGCTGCAACGACCTGGGCACGGCCGTCCTGCTCGCCGAGATGGCCGGTGCCGGGGTGCGGGATCTGGTGCTCGCCGGGTCGATGGTGGTGTACGGGGAGGGGCGGTACGAGTGTGCGCGGCACGGGGTCGTCCGGCCGGGTCCGCGCGCGGCGGCCGATCTGGACGCCGGGCGCTTCGAGCCGCTCTGCCCGGACTGCGGAGCCGAGTTGACCCCTGGCCTGGTGGGCGAGGACGCGCCCGCCGATCCGCGCAATGTGTACGCGTCGACCAAGCTGGCGCAGGAACATCTGGCCGCCGCGTGGGCCCGGGCGAGCGGTGGCCGCGCGGTGTCGTTGCGCTACCACAACGTGTACGGCCCCGGCATGCCCCGCGACACCCCGTACGCCGGTGTGGCCTCGTTCTTCCGTTCCTCGCTCGAGCGGGGCGAGGCACCTCAGGTCTTCGAGGACGGCCGTCAGCGGCGGGACTTCGTGCACGTACGCGATGTGGCGGCGGCCAATGTGATGGCGCTCGAGGCGGTGGGCGAGCGGGAGGCGGGGGCGTTCACGGCGTACAACACCGGCAGCGGTGAGCCGCACACCGTCGGGGAGATGGCGGGCGAGCTTGCGCGGGCGTTCGGCGGTCCGGTCCCGGCGGTGACCGGTGAGTACCGGCTCGGGGACGTACGGCATGTCACGGCGGACTCGGGGCGGCTGCGGTCGGACCTTGGGTGGCGTGCGGATGTGGGCTTCGCCGAGGGGATGGCGTCCTTCGCGAAGGCGCCGCTGCGCGGGTAGCCCCGCTGAAGGTTTCGCGACGGATGACGGGGGCTACGACCGTGCCGCCGGGAGCGTGACCTCGAAGCAGCAGCCGCCCGCCACATTGCGTACGGCCGCCCTGCCGTGGTGCGCCTCGACGATGCCGCGCACGATCGCGAGGCCGAGGCCCGCGCCCGCCGGGGGTGTGCGGGACTGACTGCCGCGCCAGCCGGTGTCGAAGACGCGGGACAGATCCTCCTCGGGGATGCCGCCGCAGCCGTCGGTCACGGAAAGGACCACGCCGTCCGGGGAGCGCGACGCCGCCACCGCGACGGTTCCGTCGGCCGGTGTACGGCGGATCGCGTTGATCAGGAGATTGCCAAGGACGCGGCTCATCTCCTTGCTGTCGACCTCGACAGGGACGGCCTCGACGCTGTCGCCGACGAGACGCACCCGGTACTCGCGGGCGAGGGGATCGACGCCCGCGAGCGCGTCGCCCACCAGGTCGTAGACGGAGATGCGGGACATCGACAGAGCCAGCGCCCCCGCGTGGATACGGGAGAGTTCGAAGAGGTCTCCGACCATGGAGTTGAGGCGTTCGACCTCGGTGCGGATCTGGCGCAGATAGCGGTCGGGGTCGGCCGCCACGCCGTCCTCGAGCGCCTCGGACATGGCCCGCAGTCCGGCCAGCGGGGTGCGCAGGTCGTGGGAGATCCAGGCGACCAGTTCGCGCCGGGAGCTTTCCAGGGCCCGCTCGCGCTCGCGGGACTCGGCGAGTTTGGCACTGGTCGACTGCAACTCCCTGGTCAGTGCGGCCAGTTCGGCGCTCACGGGTTCGGGCGGGGCGGCGAAGCTGCCGCCGTCACCGAAGGAACGGGCCGCCAGGGTCAGGGCATTGCTGCGGGCGACCACCCAGCGGCCCAGCAGCAGCGCGGTGGCGAGCGAGACCACGGCGGCCATCGCCACCACGATGGTCACCACGGTCAGGTCGTGCGGCGACAGGAACATCTCCCAGGCCACCGCGAGTGTCCCCGCCAGCATCGCGAGCACCGCGACGGCCGCCACGACGGTCATCGACACCACGAGGGAGCGGTGCCTCAGCAGGCGCAGCGTCAGAGCGCCGAGGAGTCCGGCGCTCGCGGCACCCAGGAAGGCGAAGAGGGCGATGACCAGGATGTCCTTCATGAGGGTCAGCCTTCCGCTCGGGGTGGTACGTCCAGGCGGTATCCCAGACCCCACACCGTCTGGATCAGCCGCGGTCTTGCCGGGTCGTCCTCGACCTTGCCGCGGAGCCTGCGGATGTGGACGGTGACCGTGGACAGGTCACCGAACTCCCAGCCCCACACTTCCCGCATCAGCTCCTCACGGCCGAACGCCTGCCCCGGGTGGCGAAGCAGGAAGGCGAGAAGGTCGAACTCGCGCAGGGTGAGGGCGAGTTCGTCCCCGCCTTTCGTCGCGCGGCGCGCCGCCGGGTCCACCCACAGGCCTGCGGCCCGCAGCGTGGCGACGGCCTCGGGAGCGCGGGCGGCGCGGCTGCGGCGCAGCACCGATTCCACCCGCAGGACCAGTTCGCGCGGGCTGAAGGGCTTGGTGACGTAGTCGTCGGCCCCTATCTCCAGGCCCAGGATCCGGTCATCCTCATCGCCACGGGCGGTGAGCATGATGACGGGCACAGGGCCCGTGACGCGCAGGCGGCGGCACACCTCGAGACCGTCCATGCCGGGCAGCATCAGATCGAGGACGACCAGGTCGGGCCGGAACACCCCGGCGCGCTCCAGGGCCCCGGGGCCGTCCCCGGCGCGGTCGACCGTGTAGCCGCCGCGCTCCAGGTAGCCCGCGACGACCTCGGCGACGGTCGGATCGTCATCCACGACGAGCACCCGGGGCGCGGGTGCGGTCGGCGTGGCGGCCCCGGTGGGAGCGCGGTCCTGCGGTGGTGGCTGCATACCGCCAGCGTCGCACCTGCCGCACGGAGACCGGCCGGTCAGGCGTGCTCCCGGTTGCCGACGTCCCCGTTTCGTAAGAACCTCAAGTCCAATATGTCCGGTTCGGATTCATAGGGTGAGTCACATGACCCCCTCCCCCTCCGTAGAACCCGAGGCGCACGACGGGCCCGGTGCGCACGACCCGCACACCGTTCGGGTCGATGTCGTCCTGCCCTGTCTCGACGAAGCCGCCGCGCTGCCCTGGGTCCTTGAACGCGTTCCCGACGACTGGCGGGCCGTCGTCGTCGACAACGGCTCCACCGACGGTTCGCCGGACATCGCCCGCGCTCTGGGCGCCACCGTCGTGCATGAGCCGCGGCGCGGCTTCGGGGCCGCCTGCCACGCGGGCCTCACGGCCTCCGACGCGGACATCGTGTGCTTCTGCGACTGCGACGCCTCCCTGGATCCGGGGCTCCTTCGGACCTTCGTACGCAGGGTGACGGACGGCGAAGCCGATCTGGTCGTCGGACGGCGTCGGCCCCAGGGACGCGGCGCCTGGCCGCCGCACGCGCGCGCGGGCAACCTGGCCCTTGCCCGGATGCTGCGGCGGCGTACCGGCGTACGCCTGCACGATCTGGGTCCGATGCGGGCGGCGCGGCGCGAGGCGCTGCTCGGGCTCGGCCTGACCGACCGGCGCAGCGGATACCCGCTGCAGATGGTCGTGCGCGCGGCCGACGCCGGCTGGCGGATCGAGGAGCGGGACGTGCCGTATCTGCCGCGCGCCGGGAAGTCGAAGGTCACGGGGACGTGGCTCGGGACGTGGCATGCGGTGCGCGACATGCGGGCCGTGCTCGCGGAGCCACCGCGGGCAGTCCCCGTCGGCTCCGTGGGCCCTGTCGATCCTGTCGGCCCCACGGGGCGGGCGTCGGGCGGTGCCGCGTGACCGCGTACGGGTCGACGACCCTGCTCGTCATCGCCAAGGAGCCCCTGCCCGGACGGGTGAAGACCCGCCTCACTCCGCCCTACTCCCCCGAGGAGGCCGCCGATCTTGCCGCGGCCTCGCTGGCCGACACCCTCGGCTCCGTCCTGGCGGCGCCCGCCCGCCGACGCGTGCTGGTGCTCGACGGGCAGCCTGGCCCCTGGCTGCCTTCCGGCATCGAGGTGGTGCCCCAGTGCGCGGGCGGTCTGGACGAACGGCTCGCCGCCGCGTTCGCCGGCTGCTCGGGGCCGACCCTTCTGGTCGGCATGGACACCCCCCAGATCACCCCCGGCCTGCTCGCCCCCGCGCTCGGCCCCGACGCCTGGCAGGACTGCGACGCCTGGTTCGGCCCCGCCGTCGACGGCGGCTTCTGGGCGCTGGGCCTTGCCGAGCCCGATCCGGAGCTGCTGCGCGGCGTCCCCATGTCGAGGCCCGACACCGGCGCCCTGCAACGCGCCCGGCTCACCGGCGCCGGGCTGAGGGTGCGCGAGCTGCCCCGGCTGCGTGACGTCGACACGGCCGACGACGCGGGGAAGGTCGCAGGGGCCGCGCCGGACAGCCGATTCGCCGCCGCGCTCGCCCGCCTCGCGACGGCAGCCGGGCACGCGGGCGCGGGCGGCGGCCGATGAGCACCGCGCTGCCGGACACGGCCCTCCGCGGGACCGGCCGAGCGGCTACCCCTTGGCGTGCGGATCCGTACACCAACGCCCTGCGCAACGGCCACGGCCCCTTGTTCCTGCGCCGCAGTGACGGCTGGCTGCTGCCCCTGGACGTCGAACGCTGGTGTGCGAGTGCCGACGCGGCGGACCTCTCCGCGTTGCGCCGCTGCGAGGGCAGTGTCCTCGACATCGGCTGCGGCCCGGGCCGCCTGGTCGCCGGGGCCGCGGAGCGAGGCCACCGCGTCCTGGGGGTCGACGTCAGCCAGGCGGCCGTCGACCACACGGTCCGGCTCGGTGGCGCCGCGCTGCTCCGCTCCGTCTTCGACGCGCTTCCGGGCGAGGGCCGCTGGGGGACCGCCCTGCTCATCGACGGCAATGTGGGGATCGGCGGCGACCCCACCGCACTGCTCAAGCGCGTTGCCCAACTCCTCTCACCTGCCGGCCTGTTGATCGCCGAAACCGTCCATCTGGATGTCGACGAACGCGTGGAGGTGCACGTCGACGACGGGCACGGCGCGCCGGGCGAGCTGTTCCCCTGGGCCCGTCTCGGCACCCCCGCCCTGCTGCGTCATGCCCGTCCGCTCGGCTGGCACCCGGCCGATCAGTGGACCGCCGACGGCCGTTCCTTCCTGGCGCTGCGCCGCGCGCGCCACGCCTGAAGCACCCGGCACAGAGCGGCTCCGGCGAAGAGCGCGGCCGTGACGATCAGCCAGCGGGCGAGGAAGACACCTGCCGGGAGCCCGGTGGCGGACTCGTAACGCCCCACCTGCCCGGTGACGAGCGGGAACCACACAAGGAGCAGCAGCCCGGACAGGAAAGCCGGTACGCGCACGAAGTTGATCCACCCCGCGCTCCACCCCTCGCGGGCACGCCGCCCCGCGGCGGCCCGCAGCGCCCGGTCGACGAGTGCGTACGCGGGCACGAACAGCAGATCGTGCACCAGCGCGGCACCGACGAACCAGACGGCGATCATCAGCCGATCGCCGTCCAGGAGGCGCACCCCCGCGTACCCGGCGAGCGTGAACGAGGCGAGCAGCACGAGGAGTTGCAGCGGCCCCTCGCCGTACCACCGCCGCAATCGGCGTGTCGGACCGGTCATCACAGCTCCCCGAAGGTCAGACGGGACACCCACTTGGTGTTGAGCACGCCGGGCGCGGCCGGGACGATGATCCGTGCCGGGTAGCCGTGGTCCGGCGACAGGTCCTGGTCGTTCACGTACAGCGCGAGGAGAGACCGCGGGTCGCGGACCTGGTTGTCGCGCAACGCGGCCTTGCGGAAGGCCCCGTGCCGCTGCAAGGACTCCACAAGCACACCCGGCGGGTCCTCGTCGAACCCGGCAAGCGCGGCGAGGTCACGCAGCCGCACGCCGCGCCACCGCTGATCCGACGTCGACCAGCCCTCGACGCAGGCAATGGGCAACGCGGCATTGTGCAGCGGGAGTTGGAGCAGGTCGCTCCGGGACAGGCTGACATCGTGCCGTGGTCCGCTGACTACCAGCCGCCACAGCTCGCCCGTGTCCCGCGGCTCGACGCCCACCTTCGCGGCCGTCTTGTTGATCTGAAAGCCGTTCGGTCCGTTCCCCGGATCGCCGCCGCCGTGCGGCGCGAACAGCGCGGTGCGGCGCAGGGGTCCGTCCACCGTCTGCCCCGCCGTCGTCACGAACAGCAGGGCGGAACCCGCGCCGACCATGCCGAGCGCTCCCCGCCGCGACAGGGTCGGCTCCGCGGCGCGGGGCGCCACGAGTCCCCCTTCGTCGGCCGGCTCGGGACGCGGATCACGCAGCCGTGCGCGCCATCCCGGTTCCCGCAGAACGCGTACGGCCTGGGGCAGGCGCAGCACGACATGGGCGAGGAACGCGGCGACGAACACCCAGGCGCCGTAGAAGTGCAGTGGATAGAACGAGCCGGGAAAGAGGTACTCCAGCTGAACGTTGAGGACACCGGTGATGAACTCGAAGAGGGCGCCGCCGACGAGCAGGAGCAGTGAGACCCGCTCCAGGGCGTGCCCGATCGACCGCGCCGGAGGCAGCGTGAAGAGCTTCGGGATCACCGACCACAGCTTCGCGAGAAGGACCGGGATCAGCGTGATGCCGACCGTGACGTGCAGGCCCTGGTTGAGGCGGTAGAGCCAGTGCGGGTCGGTCGGCCAGGCGAAGAGATAGAAGCCGAGGAGGCCCTTGTCGGGTGTCTTGTCGTTGACGGGTGACAGGTTCGGGTTGTACGCGGCGTACGACAGCAGGCCGGTCACGAACAGCACAGTGACACCGGCCAGCAGAACGACGCCGAGCACCGAGGTGAGCCAGGGTCCGCGCAGCGGGCTGCGCCAGAAACCGGGGTCGGCAGGAGAGGTCACACGTGGTGCGGGGGGCATGAATCGACCGTATGCCGGACCGGGTCCGCCGACGGGCTCACGACTCATGACGAAACGCTGACGTCGTCCCGCGGAGCCCCGTCAACCGCTCCACCTGCGCCTACCGTGCAGACGTGAGCACCACAGAGCGCACCGGGACCGCCGGGAGCACCGGCCGCAACCGTGACCTGGCCGCGGCCGGCATCGCGGCGCTACTCGTCGCCGCGGCCGTCGTCGTCGGCACCTCGATCGAGCACGCGGACGGCACACTGCACCTCAACTGGCCGCCCCTGTACGCCCGATGGGACCCGCACATCGGACCGGGCACGCCCGCCGCGCTCGCGGTCGCCGTCGCGGTGATCGCGTACGCCCCCGCCCTCACCGCCCGTCTCTCCTGGCGGCCCCTGCTCCTCACCGCCTGGGCCGCCTCCATGGCCTGGATCTGGTCGCTCACACTGATCGACGGCTTCCACCGGGGCGTGACACAGCGGCTCACCACCAAGTACGAATACCTCCAGGTCATCGACCGCTTCGAGGACATCCCGGCGACCTTGCGGGACTTCACCCGGCACATTCTGATCGACTCCCCCGACCACTGGCCCGCCCATACGGCGGGCCATCCGCCGGGTGCCACCCTCACGTTCGTCCTCCTCGACCGCGTCGGCCTGGGCGGGGGTGCCTGGGCCGGGGCCTTCTGCATCACCGTGGGCAGCACCGCCGTGGTGGCCGTCCTGATCACCCTGCGCACGCTGGCCGACGAGGCGACCGCTCGCCGGGCTGCGCCCTTCCTCGTCCTCGCACCGGCCGCGATCTGGGTCGGCGCCTCCGCGGACGGCTACTTCGCCGCCGTCACGGCCTGGACGATCGCGCTGCTCGCGCTCGCGGCGACGCGCGCGGTCCGCTCCCCCGCCGCCGCGGCCCTCGGATCGGGCCTGCTGTTCGGCTTCGTCTGCTACCTCTCGTACGGCCTGGTCCTCTTCGCCCTCGTCGCCGCCGCCGTCCCGCTGATCACGCGCACCCCGCGCCCGCTCCCGCTCCTGCTCGCCGGGGCAGCCGTCACCCCGCTCGCCTTCACCCTCGCGGGCTTCAGCTGGTGGGAGGCGTACCACCTGCTCGTCGAGCGCTACTACCAAGGGGCGGGCGGCATCAGACCGTACGGCTACTTCGTGTGGGCCAACCTCGCCTGCACGGTGCTGGTCATCGGCCTCGCGACGGTGGCGGCCCTGCGCAGGGCCGCGGCCGACGCCCCCGGCACGATCAGCCGTCTGCGCACCGGCCGAACCACACCCGCCGACCGTCTGACCACCCTCGTCCTGACGGCCCTCCTCGCCCTCCTTGCCGCCGACCTCTCCGGAATGAGCAAGGCGGAAACGGAACGCATCTGGCTGCCGTTCGCCACGTTCCTCCTTGCGGCCACGGCACTCCTTCCGACGGCGGGCAGGCGCTACTGGCTCACCGCACAGGCCGTACTCGCGCTCGCGATCAACCACTTGCTGTTCACCGGGTGGTGAGCCCTACGCAGCGCTCCGGTCGGAGGGCGGCCAGACGTAGGGCAGGTCGTCGGGGACGTCAGGGAAGAACGGGGTGTAGAACTCCGGCGCCTTGCGCACCAGTGCCGACCGGTGGCTGCGGTGGAAGGCGGGGTCCCCCAGCCAGGGTGGCAGCTCACCGGCGACGGCGAGCTGCTCCTGCGCACGGACATCGGCGCCGGGACGGTGCCGGGTGAAGTCGGTGACGAGCGTGGTGGCACAGGTGTCGGCGCGCCCCTCCGCCACCCACATCGCGCACACGTCGAGGCCGTAGCGGACCAGCGCCTCCTCGTAGCCGATCCACATGCGCACCGCGGGATGGTTCCGCCATCCGTAGCCGGGCACGGTCAGGCCGCGCAGCACCTGAAGGGCCTCGACGCGCTGCTTGCCCAGACGTGCCTGGTCCAGGACCGCGGCGGATCGCGTGAAGTCGGAGTACGGGAGAAAGGTCTGCACGCAGAATGCCTACCGCGGGCGGTCCGTTCCCAGACGGGCGGTACGGGTGGACTCAGCCGACGGTGGCCGGCGTGCGGTCGGGGCGACGGCGGATTCTCTCGACGCGGCGGACAAGGCCCCGGGCGCGGGCGGCCAGACGTGCCCGGGTTCGCTGCCAGGCCCGCCGGTGACGGGTCGCGGCCAGTTCGGTGAGCAGGAGTTCGTAGCGGCGCACGATGCGTTCGGCGTCGAAGCGGTGGGCGCTCTCCACGGCTGCCACGCCCAGGGCCCGGCGGCGCGGCCCGTCGTCGATCAGTTCCAGGAGGACGTCGGCCAGGGCCTTGGCGTCTCCGGGGGGTACGAGGCGTCCGTCGATCCCGTCCCGGATGATCTCGGCGGGGCCCAGGGGGCAGTCGGTGCTGACCACCGCCACGCCGCAGCGCATCGCTTCGACCAGGGTCATGCCGAAGGATTCGGCGTCGGAGGCGGAGGCGACGATCGACGCCCGGGCGAATTCCGCCTCGATCGGAGCCATCGGCCCCATCAGCGCGACGTGCTCGCCCAGGCCCCGGCTGTGGATGAGCTCCTGAAGGGGTTCCTTCTCCTTGCCACCGCCGTAGATACGCAGGAGCCAGTCGGGACGCTTGGGAGCAACGTCGGCGAATGCCTCGATGAGCAGGTCGAACCGTTTGCCGCGGACCAGACGCCCGGCCGCGGCCACGACCTTGGCCGTGTGGTCGGCGGGGACGACGGCCGGGTCGGGAACGATGTTGGGGATGGACAGGACGCGGACGCCCGGCAGCGTCAACCGTGCGCGATAGGTCGCCGCGTCGGCCTCGGTGGTGGTGACCACGGCGTCGAGTGTGCGGTAGTGACGGGCGAGTACCCGGCGCAGCGTCTTGCTGTGCGCGTCGTGCCGCAGATGCTCCTGAGCGATGCGCAGGGCGCGGCGCGGCGCGAAGAGAGCCAGGTAGACGTTGAGTCCTGGCCGCGTACCGATGATCACGTCGGCGTCGCAGGCCGCCAGGTAGTCGCGCGCCCGCAGGTCGTGCAGCCGGGTGTACTGGTGGTGGCGCCGGTCGGCCACGGGGAAGTCGCAGGCTGGTTCGGCGTATGCCGGGTGCTGTTCGTCGGTTCTGCCGACCCGGGTGTCGACCAGCGGCACAAGCCTCACCCGCGGGTCCACGGTGAAGCGCGGCGTCTCCCGGTGCCGCATCAGCGAGGCGATCTCGACGTCGTGGACGTCCGCGAGCGCCGACGCGAGGTTGAGCGTGGTGCGGATGGTGCCGCCGATGGCATAGGCGTTGTGCAGCAGGAACGCGATCTTCATGCCGGAACTTTCCCCCGTCGGCGGCGCCCGGCGGACCACTGGCGACGGCGACACGCTGACGGAGAGGGTAAAGGTATTCCGGCTGCCTGCTCACTGACCGTCTGCTTGCTCACTGACCGTCTGCTTGCTGCGACTCCACCGCCCTCCCCGGCATCAGGACGGCAAGGGTGCTGCGCGCTTCGCACCGCAGCGTCCGGCGCCGCCCCGTTCGGCCCGCCCAACTCACGACCCTGGACGGGCGTTGATGCGTTTCCTCACCACCGTGCCCATGCCTTCAACCGTCCACCAGGGTTACTCACCTCCGGTGAACATGTCGATCAGGCTGTGCGGTGCGCCGTCGCCGAAGAGGAGATCGAAGAGTTCGACGCCGTCGACGGCGGCCGCGGCGCTGCGGGGGAACAGCGCCTGCTCGTACGCGGTGAGCGCGGTCTCGACGTCGTCGGGGTGCTCGGCGAGCGCCTTGCCGAGTTGGGCGCCGTCGTACATGGCCAGGTTGGCGCCTTCTCCGTTCGGGGCGGAGAGGTGGGCGGCGTCGCCGAGCAGGGTCACCCCGGGCACGCGGTCCCACCGGTGCTCGACGGGCAGGGCATGGAGGGTGCGCAGTACGGGTGCGGTCTCACCGTCGGTGATGAGTGCGGTGAGTTCCGGCGCCCAGCCGTCGAACTCCTGCGCGATCCGCGCGGCGGCCGCGGCTGAATCGGTGAAATCGATGTCGGCGAACCACTCCTGCGGCTTGGAGAGCGCCACATAGGTGTGGAGGGTTCCGCCGCTCTCCCGGTGGGCCTGGATCCCCTTACCCGGCGCGAGCGCGAACAGCGACCCGCCGCCGACCGCCTTCGCGGTGGCCGGGTGCCGGATGTCGCCGTCGAACAGGTAGGTCTCGACGAACGATCTGCCGATGTACTCGGGTTTCGCGTCGGAGAGCAGCGGCCGGACCCGCGACCACGCACCGTCGGCGCCTACCAGCAGGCCCGTGTCGACCGTGGCACCGTCGGCGAAGGTCACCTCGTGGCGACCCCCGCCGATGGCACGGACCCCGCTGACCTTGTGGCCCCACCGGACGGTGCCGTCGGGCAGCGATTCGAGCAGGATCCGTCGCAGCTCACCGCGCAGCACCTCGGGACGCCCCCGTTCTCTGTCGTCGTCGAACAGGACGGCCCCGTCCGACGCCAGGACCCGTGTCGCCTCGCGGCCCTCCAGGACTAGGCCGCGGAACTCGTCCATCAGGTCTGCCTCCCGGAGCGCGGGCTGGCCGTTGTCCTCGTGGATGTCGAGCATCCCGCCCTGCGCCCGGGCCGTCGCAGAGGCCTCCGCCTCGTAGACCGTGGCCGGGATGCCGTGGACGTGCAGGACGCGGGCGAGCGTGAGGCCGCCGAGCCCGGCGCCGATGATCGTCACTGGGGTGTTCATGGTGGCGGCTCCTTCTCTCTGGAATGCTGTTCCAATCAGACTGGAGCGACGTTCCAGAGATGTCAAGCTGGAACATTGTTCCAGGCCTGTGTCAGGATGTGCGCATGGCAACCAGGACACGTCGCACAGAGCGACGGGAGGAACCGCTCTCCCGTGAGCGCATCGTCGAGGCGGCGATCGGGCTTCTCGACACGGCGGGCGAGCGCGGGCTCACGTTCCGCGCCCTTGCCGAGCACCTCGCCACCGGGCCCGGCGCGATCTACTGGCACGTCACGGGCAAGGAGGAACTGCTCGGCGCCGCCACCGAAGCCGTCGTCGGCACCATGACCGCGGGCACCGCCGGTGCAACGCCGCAGGAGGAGATCCGTACCCTCGCGCTCGGCGTGTTCGACGCGATCGAGACCCATCCGTGGATCGGCACTCAACTCGCCCGCGCCCCGGGCAAGTCACCGATGCTGCGGGTCTTCGAACACCTCGGACGTCAGGTCCAGGCGCTCGGAGTACCCCACACCGCGCAGTTCACCGCCGTGTCCGCGCTGCTGAACTACGTACTCGGAGTGGCCGGACAGAACGCGGCGAACGCCCGCGCCCACCAGGCACACCAGCCGGACACGGGCCGGGCCGAGTTCCTCGACACCGCCGCGACCGCGTGGGCGGACCTCGACCCCGCCGAGTACGCGTTCACCCGAGGCGTCGCGGATCAACTGCGCGATCACGACGACCGGGAGGAGTTCCTCGCCGGGATCGACCTCATCCTCACCGGAATCACCGCCCGCTATCAGTAGATGTTGGCCTCCACCGCAGGACCGTCGCCCCGCGTGCCGTCAACTGGATACGATCAACGGCCACATCGGGCGAGGCGGAGAAGAGGAAGCAGCGGTGACGGGGGAAAGTCGGGCGGGGCGGTTCGGCCGCGCCCGCGCATTCGGACGCGGGCTCATACGCACACGGCGCCGGGCCGTGACGTCGGGCGCCGTGATGGTCGTTCTGGTGGCGGGGGTCGGAACCTGGGCGTTCCAGGGCCCCTTGGCCTCCAAGGACCACTACTGCTGGGGCGCCTGGGAACAGGACAGCGGGCCCGACATTCTGGGCGACGCGGCCTTCACGGGCGACGACGCACGCAGTCGTACGTCCAAGGAGGCGCCGCCGACATCGGGGAAGCCGACGGGGTCGTGCACCCTGGCCGTGCGCTCGAGCCGCGTCTACTCCGGCGACGAGCTCGTCCAGGACACCACCGTCACGGTCAAGTACGGCAGAGCGCCCAAGGACGCCGGTACCCGTCTGACGTGGCTGAGCGACCACCTCGGCAACGGCGCGATGCCACTGCCCGACGGGCTGCCCGGCGCCGTCGCCGGGGCTCGCGGCCTCCTTGTGCTGCCGAAGCGGTGCGACACCCGCGACGGCCGCCCCACCGCGGTCACCCTCGACGCGCAGGAGCGGCCGGAGCCCGACGATGTGATCACGCGGTCCCCCGACCTCGGCGGCTCGCGCATGGTGACCGAACTCCTGGTGAAGGCCGCCAACAAGGGCATGGAGAAGGCGGGTTGTGCCCCGGCGGAGCCGTTGCGCACCACCTCCCCCGTGCTCACGCTGCCGGAGAAGAGTGAGACCTTCTACTCCGATCCGGCGTGCCGCATCAACGGCCTCGACCTCGATCTGGATGAGGAACTGGAGCGGCAAGCCCGCTATCAGGTCGGTGCGGTCACCGCAGACGTGCAGTCCTGCTCGGTACGGACCGGGCGCGCGGACGTGCAGTTCCTCGACGCTCTGATGGTCGCTCACCCCCGGATCGACGCGCTCCTCAAGGACCTGGCGGGCGACAAGGCACCCGCGCGGGGCTGGCGGGGCAAGGGGGTCCTTGCGTCGGACCATCAGCTCGTACGGGCCCGGTGCGCGGGGCGTCCGACGACGTTCCTGATGCTGGGCGCACCGGCGTACGCGGCCAAGGGGCACTTCGCCGCATTCACCGACGCCGTGTCGCAGCGGCTGGGATGCGCGGCTGTCGCGCCCGCCGCGTCCGCCGGAACCGAGGGAGAGCACTGATGACCGAGACGGACGGGACGGGCGAGACAGACGGGACCACGGCTGCCGCGCCCCCGGAGCCGCCCCGCCCCTGGTGGCACTGGCGGCGCCTCACGCGCGGGCGGCTGCGGCCCGCCGTCGCCGCCGCTGTCGCCGGGGCGCTGATCGGCGGGGCCGGGGTGGCCTGGCAGGCGCAGGCGGGCCCCTTCGAGGACAAGTCGGCGTGCTGGGGCATGTTGAGCGGGGACGACGTGGCGGACCTGTTCGCCGGCAAGCGGGACATCGGGGCGTCGGACGTGCCCATCACCTCGGACAGCATCTTCTCCGAAGGTCCTTCCGGGGTGTGCCGCCTGAAGTCGCCGCGCGGCCGACGGGTCACCGCCCAGGTCCATCAGCTCGACACCCGGTTCGGCGGCTCGGGCGACAAGTGGGCCGACGAGTACCTGTCCGCGCGGATGGCTCCGCTGGGCGGCGGACTCCTGGGCATGGCGTCGGACACGCGCGCGTGGCTTGCGGTTCCGGAGGGCTGCATCGGCAGGCAGTCGGACGGCGACGGCCCGATGGTGATCGACATGGAGGCGGGCTGGACCAATTACGACGACGAGGTCGACGCCGGTGAACGCGCCCGGCTCACCGGCGCCGTGGTCCGGCTCGTCAACGGCTACATGGCCGAGCAGGGGTGCGAGGGCGAGGTGAAGGACCCGGCGGACAAGCTGCCCGCGCCCACCCGCTCCAAGGGCGAGGGGCCCGACGCGTTCTGCGGCGTCAAGGGGCTGCGCCTGGAGGGCACGCGGGAGGCCGACAAGTTCAATCCGCCGGTGGTGACGGCGGGCGCAGGTCCCGTACGGACCTGCGACCGCGATGTCCTCTTCGGCCACCCCCGGCTGCGGCTCATGACGGTCGAGGACCCGCGCCTCGCCGCGCTCTACGCAGGCCTGAGGTACAAGGGCGGCCCCAAGATCAAGGCTGTGGGCGGCGCCCGGGGGACGGGCTTCCTGCGGGAGGACTTCGGCCTCTTCCAGGCCGAGTGCCAGACCGGCGACGTCACCTTCCTCATCCGGGCCGACGGCACGGAACGCGCCGCCGACATCCGTACGCTCCTGCCCCGCTATGTGGCCAAGGAGGCGGACCGTATCGGCTGCGGACCCCTTCGGATCAAGCTGCCCGCATGACATCGGTTCCGGCTTTCGCCCGAGTCAGCGCCCACAGCACGAGCCCGAGGCAGCTGAACACGGCTCCCAGCGCGCAGACGGCGCCCCAGCCGGCTGCCCGCGTCCGGGGGCAGCGCGCCGGGTACGCATCCGAAGGGCTGAGCCAGGGACCTCTTGAGTGTCGACAGACTTCTCAGTGTCCGCGGAACGCCTCCTCGAGCCACCACGCGCCGTGCTCCCGCACCACTTTGGCGTCGACGAGCAGCGGCGCCGTCCGCGGGCCCGCGACCCAGTCCTGTACGGCCTTCAGGTCGGCGGGCGTGCGTACGGTCACGGCCTCGAAGCCGTAGCCGCGAGCCACGGCGGCGATGTCGGTGGGCGGGAACTCGACTGTGCCGAGCGGGAATCCGTGCGGACCGAAGTGATGCACCTCCGCTCCGTAGGCCTCGTCGTTGTAGACCACGATCACCATGGGCAGTCCGATCCTGCGCACCGTGTCTAGTTCGACGGCGCTCATCAACGTCCCACCGTCGCCTAGCGCGGCCACCGCGAGCCGGTCCGGGCGGGCCAGGGCCGCGCCGATCGTGGTGGCGAGGCCGAGGCCGATGGACTGGAAGGCCTGTGTGAAGCAGAGGCCCTGTTCGTCGGGGACGGAGAGGTACATCGTCGGGTAGCCCATGAAGTTGCCCGAGTCGACGCCGATCACCCGCCGCGCGGGAAGGATGTCGTCGAGGGCGATGCTGAGCGTGCGCGGGTCGATGCGGTCGCGGGTGCCGGTGTCGTCGTACGGGATGTCGCGCCAGCGCAGTCGCGTGGCCAGGGCGTCGGCGGTATCGGGGGTGCGGTAGCCGCCGGCGCCGTCGTCCCCCAGCGCGGTGTGCGTCCTCTCCGCCGTCAGGAGCACGTCGCCGGTGATCCCGAGGTGGACGGGGCGGTGCGCGCCGAGCGCCGTGGGTTCGTCGTCGACCTGGACCAGGGTCGTGTCCGGGCCGATCAGCCGACCGTGCCGCGTCGTCCACATGGTCAGCGAACAGCCCAACGCCACGATCACGTCGGCGCCTTGGATCAACTCGGCGGCGAGCGGCGAGGAGAACCCGCCCGCCACATCGAGCGACCACGGATTGCCTTGAAACAGGCCGCGGGCCACCGCCGATGTCGCGAGCAGCGCACCGCAGCGCTCGGCGAGCGCCTCCACCGCCCGGCGGCAGTCGGGGCCGCGCGCACCGCGTCCGGCGACGAGGACCGGGCGCTCGGCGTGCACGAGGATCTGGGCGAGGGCCGCGATGTCGTCGTCGGCGGGTTCGACGGCCGGGCGCGGAGGCGGAGGTACGACGGCGGCCAGGGCTCGGTCCGGGTCCGCGACGTCCAGTGCCTGTACGTCGAGCGGGAGGTTGAGCACGACCGTGCACCGCTCATGGGCGGCCCGGTGCACGGCGGCAGACGCCTGCGCGACGGCATCGGCCGCCGACGTCACGCGCTCGCTGCGAGCACCGACCGCCTGCACCAACGCGGCTTGATCGACACGAAAGTTGGAGCGCGGGTCTGTGGCCTCCGCCGCGAGAACGACGAGCGGTGTACGGCTCTTGGCCGCCTCGCCGATCCCGGTGAGGGCATTCGTGAGCCCGCACCCCTGGTGCACGCTGACCACCGCCACCTCGCCCCGCACCCGGGCGTACGCGTCCGCCATGGTGGCCGCGCCGCCCTCGTGGCGCGCCGCGACGAACCGCGCCCCGGCCGCCACCATCGCGTTGGTGGCATGGAAGTTGCCGGAGCCCACCACGCCGAAGACCTGGCCGACCCCGGCCGCGACCAGGGCCCGCCCGACCGCTTCGGCGACCTTCACGACTGCCGCCCCGCCCGTTCGACGAGGGCGAGCACCCGCGCCGGCGACCCGGAGCCCGAGACGATGGGCAGCGGCCCCGCGATCACGACGGCCCCGGTCGGCGGCAGCTCCGCCAGGTTCTGGAGCTGCGTCAGGCCGTACTTGCCGCTGCCCATGAGGTACGAGTGGCAGGGGAACGCGGGCTCGAACGCGGGCGCCCGGCCCGCGTCGGTGCCCACCGTCTCCACTCCGAGCCCGGCCACCGGCGACTCCTCTGCCACCCAGCGGGCGCACGCGGCGGACAGGCCGGGCGTGTGCGGTCCGTTCTCGTCGGCGTTGAGGAACGGCTCCTGCGCGTACGACCTGCTGTCCCACCCGGTCCGCACCAGGAGCCACCCGCCGTCGGGCAGCGCCCCGTGCCGGTTCTGCCAGGCCTGTATGTGTTCCACCTCGACGAGGAAGTCGGGGTCCTTGGCGACCTCGTCGCTGACGTCGAGCACCACCGCGGGCGCCACCAGCTGGTGGGCGGGCACCGAGGCGACGTCCGCGAGGTCCTTGCCGGTGACCCAGTGGTTGGGGGCGTCGAAGTGGGTGCCGGTGTGCTCGCCGGTGCGGAAGTTGTTCCAGTACCAGGCGGGCCCCCGCTCGTCGTAGCGGCTGATCTCCTCCAGTTCGAATACCTTGGTCTGCCCGTACTCGGGGGGCAGTTCGAGGACGGGCGTGGTGGACGACAACGGCGCGGTGAGGTCGACGACTTCGATCGCGCCACCACGCAACCCGGCCACCAGGGCGGCGAGAACGGACGGTGACGAGGAACCCGATGCTGCTGCGGATGCTGACGTCTGTTCGGACATGTCTGCATCCTGAAGGCAGTGGCAGGGTCGCACAATGGCCCGGCACGTGGTCGGCGGCGCGGGGCTCCTGCACTGCGCCGGACGAGGAGAGAACGGAGCCCTTCGAGCGGAGCGACTGAACCGCGTCGCCTTTTAGTTGGGCGGTGTGTACCGTCCGTCGATCGCCGTCCAGCCTCCGTCCACGAAGAGCTGGCTCCCCGTGACGAACGAGGAGGCGTCCGACGCGAGGTAGACGACGGCGCCTGCCAGCTCGTCGGGCCGGGACCAGCGGCCCAGGGCGCTCTTGTTCGCGTAGGCATCGGACCACTCCGGCACAGCCCTGATCTGTTCGGTCAGGGGTGTCGCCACGACGCCCGGCGCGACGGTGTTCACCCGCACGCCCGAGGGGCCGAGCTCGGCCGCCGCCGTCCGGGCCAGCTGTACGAGGCCCGCCTTCGTGGCCGCGTACACGCCCTGTCCCGGTTCCACGGACACCGCGCGGATCGAGCTGAAACCGATGATGCTGCCGCTGCCGCGTTCGGCCATGCCCCGGCCGAACGCCCGGATCAGGTCGAAGGAGGCGCGCAGATTGAGCGACACGACCCGGTCGAACTCCTGCGAGGTGTAGTCGAGCAGACGCTTGCGGACGTTCGTCGCGGCGGTGAAGACCAGGACATCGACGGGGCCGAGCTCATCGGCGGCGCGCTCGACCGCTTCGCCGTCGAGCACGTCGAGGGTGTACGCCGTCATCCCCGGCCCCATCGACACCGATTCCTCGGCCGCCTTCAGATCACGGTCGGCGCACACCACCGTCGCGCCGTGCGCGGCCAGCGCCAGGGCGCTCTCCCTGCCGATGCCACTGCCCCCGCCCACCACGACCGCCTTGCGGCCATCGAGCCTGAACAGGCGGGAGTACGCGTCCACCGCGTGGGTGCGGTCGTTGGCTTCCTCGGCTTCCATGGTGCTCACGGCTCCTTCGTGGTGGTGGTCGGGCGGATCACGGCCATGCGCGTGACAGTGAGTTCGTCGATCGCGAACCTCGGTCCTTCGCGCCCGGTCCCGGAGTCCTTCACACCGCCGTACGGCATGACGTCGGAACGGAAGCCGGGGACCTCGTTGACGACCACACCGCCCACCTCCAGGCGCTCTACGGCGGCGAACGCGGTGTCCAGGGAATTGGTGTAGACGCTGGCGTGCAGTCCGTAGCGTGAGTCGTTGACCAGGTCGAACGCCGTCTCCACATCGGGGACGGACCGGACAGCGACGACGGGGCCGAAGACTTCCTCCTCCCATACGGGCAGGGAGCGGTCCGCGTCGAGGAGGACCGTGGGCTCGATCACGCCGTTCGTGACGCCGCCGCCGGCCACGAGTACGGCGCCCGCCTTCACCGCCTCCTCCACCCACGTCCGTACACGCTCGGTCGAGCGCTCGTCGATGAGGGCGGAGACCCGGGTCGCCGGATCGCGCGGATCTCCCACCACCACCTCGGCCACGCGCCGCGTCAGGCGGCCGACGAACTCCTCGCGCACGGCGTCCACCACGATGACGCGCTGCACGCTGATGCAGGCCTGCCCGGACGCGTAGTACCCGCCGCGTACGACGGCGTCGGCGGCCGCGTCCAGGTCGGCGTCGCCGGCCACCACCAGGGCGGCGTTGGAGCCGAGTTCGAGCAGCACCTTGGTGGGGGCCGCGTCCCGGGCGATGCGGTGGCCGACAGCGGCGGAGCCGGTGAAGGAGACCGCACCGACACGGCGGTCGGTGGTGAGCACGGCGCCCACCTCGGGACCGCCGGTGACCAGCTGCACCGCTGCCTGCGGCGCCCCGCCGTCCCTCAGTGCCTCGCGGAGCAGGTGGACAAGCCACAGCGTGGCCAGCGGCGTCTGCGGGGCCGGCTTGGCGATGACCGGGCAGCCTGCGGCCAGCGACGGGGCGATCTTGTGCGCGGCGAGCAGGAGCGGGTAGTTGAAGCCGCTGATGCCGACCACGACGCCGATCGGCCTGCGCGTCCAGAAGCCGATCAGGCCCTCGCCCGACGGCAACAGGTCGAGCGGCACCGTCTCACCGTGCAGTCGGGCCACTTCCTCGGCGGCCGTCTGCAGCGTCAGCAGGGTGCGGTCCACCTCCACCCGGCAGTCGACCAGCGGTTTTCCGGTCTCCAGGACGAGCAGCCGCTCGAAGTCCGCGCGGCGGGCGGCGACGGCGTCGTGCGTCGCGAGCAGCGCCGCCCTGCGCGTGTGCGAGGGGAGTCGGCCGACCCGCTCGCGGACCGCGACGGCCTCGTCGATGGCGCGGCGGGCGAGGGCGGTGTCGCCGACGGGCGCCCGTGCGATGACCGTCCCGTCGTAGGGGAAGCGCACGCCCTCGACGGCGGGCGTTGCCGTCCAGGTGTCGCCGATGGGCAGGCCCTCGGGGAACTCCGTCGTCAACGGGCCTTCTGCGACGGTCGGTTCAAGGTCAGCAGTCACGCTCGGTACTCCTGGTACTCCTGGTTGAGATCGGCCGCCGTCACGCCGGACAGTGCCTTGTCCAGCGTGGGCACGGCGGCGATCAGCCGGCGGGTGTAGGGGTGTCGGGGGTCTTCGTAGACCTGCTCCGTGGTCCCGGTCTCGACGATCTGTCCACCGTGCATGACGGCGACCCGGTCGCACACATGACGGATGACGGAGAGGTCGTGGGAGACGAAGACGAGGGTGAGGTTCAGCTCGTCGACGAGGTCGGCGATGAGGTTGAGCACCTGGGCGCGGACGGACACGTCCAGGGCGCTGACCGGCTCGTCGGCCACGATGATCTTCGGGCGGGGGGCGAGGGCGCGGGCGATCGAGATGCGCTGGCGCTGGCCGCCGGAGAACTGGTGCGGGTACCGCTGAGCGGCGTCGGCCTGCAGGCCGACGGCCTCGAGGAGCTCGGCCACTCTCTCCTTACGGTTCCGGTGCCCCTGCGCGACGAGCGGCTCGGCCACGATGTCACCCACCCGCATCCGCGGGTCGAGCGAACTCATCGGGTCCTGGAAGACGAGTTGCAGCCGCTCTCGGACGAACCGGAGCTGCCGCTCGCGGAGCCGGCTGATGTCTCGCCCGTCGATCTCGACGCTGCCGCTGGTGGGCCGGTCGAGCCCGGCCACGATCCGCAGCAGCGTCGACTTGCCGCATCCCGACTCCCCCACGATGCCGAACCGTTGGCCCTGCGGCACCGAGAAGCTGACGCCGCGCAGGGCGTGCACCGGCGGGGCCGGGCTGCGCAGCGAAGTGCGCGGCCGGTGGTAGTCGCGGGTGACGTCCCGGACGCGGATGGCGTCGACTGTCCCGTCCTGCGCTCCGGCTCCGGCTCCGGGGGTGCTGGTCTGCTGCTCAGTCACGGCCGGTCTCCTGCTTCTGGGGTGTGTCCGCGGCGTTCCGGGGTGTGCCCCCGGCCTTCTGGGGAGTACCCGCGGCGCGAGCGCCGTCCGCCGCCACCGGGTGGAAGCAGGCGTATCCGGAGTCCGGTCCTGTCGAGGTCCATTCCGGACGGGTCGCACACCGCTCGGTCGCCGAGGTGCACCGGTTGCGGAACACGCATCCGGCGGGGAACTGCCCCGCCGGCGGAACCTGCCCGCCGATCGTGGCGAGGCGGCCGCGTTCGTCGACGACCGTCAGGTCCGATGCGCCGATCAGGCCCTGGGTGTAGCGGTGCCGGGGGCGGGTGAACACCTCCCGGACGGAACCGGATTCGACGACCCGTCCGCCGTACATGACCATGACCCGTTCGCAGGCGGTGGCCACCACGGCCAGGTCGTGGGTGATGAAGAGCAGGGCGGAGCCACGGTCCTGCACGCCGCGCACGATCAGGTCGAGCACGCGTGCCTGCACGGTGACGTCGAGCGCGGTGGTGGGTTCGTCGCAGACCAGCAGGGCGGGGTTGTTCGCCAGGGCGATGGCCAGCACGATCCGCTGCCGCTGGCCGCCGGAGAACTGGTGCGGGTAGGCCCGTGCGGCGGCTGCCGGATCGGGGAGTCCGACCTGGTCGAGGAGTTCCACGGCGGCGGCCCTGGCGGACGCGCGGTCGGTCGTGGTCCGGTGGATGAGGAGGACCTCGGCGATCTGCCGTCCGACCCGCATCGTGGGATTCAGGGCGGTCATGGGCTCCTGGAAGACCATGGCGATCTCCTTGCCCCGTACGCGGGACATCCGCGCCTCGTCGGCGCCCACCAGGTCCTGGTCGACTCCGGCCAGCCGCACCGAGCCGGTGGCCCGGAGCCCTTCCGGGAGCAGACCCATGAGGCTGAGCGCGGTCAGCGACTTGCCGGAGCCCGATTCGCCGATCAGGCCGACCCGTTCACCGGATCTGATGGTGAAGCCAACGCCTTCCACGAGCGTACGGTCGCCCGCCGTCACGTCGAGCCCGGACACGGTCAGGACGTCGTCGGGCCCGGCAGCCGATTCCACGTCGGGTGCGGTATCGGGTGCGGCAGTCATCGGCGGTCCTCCACCTTGGGGTCGAAACGGTCGCGCAGGCCGTCGCCGAGCAGATTGAATCCGAGCACCGCCACCGCGATCGCGACGCCGGGGAAGACGGCGAGCCGGGGTGCGGACGACAGCAGCTCCTGGCTCTCCTGCAGCATCCGGCCCCAGGACGGTGTGGGCGGCGGGGTGCCGAATCCCAGGAAGGACAGCGCGGCCTCGGCAAGCACGGCGATGGCGAAGCCGACCGACGCCTGCACGATGACGAGGCTGCTGACGTTGGGCAGGACGTGCCGCAGGGCGATCGCGAACGGCCTGCGGCCCGCCGAGCGCGCGGCCATCACGTACTCCGTCCCCATCACCTGCAGAGTGCCGCCGCGGATCAGCCGGGCGAAACCGGGGATGGACGCGATGCCGATGGCGACCATCGCGACCGTCGTCCCGGCGCCATACACCGCGGCGAACATGATGGCAAGCAGGAGCGCGGGGAAGGCGAGGATCAAGTCGTTGCCGCGCATGAGCAGTTCGCCGAACCAGCGTGGTCCCATCCCGGCGAGGATGCCGAGCGGCACGCCGACCACCGCGGCGACCCCGACCGCCACCAGGCCGACGAACAGCGTCGTCCGCGAACCGATCAGGATCTGGCTGAAGACGTCACGTCCGAACTTGTCCGTGCCGAACCAGTACTCCAGGGACGGCTCCTGCAACCGCACCGCGGGGTTCACCAGCGTCGGGTCGTGCGGCGTCCACACGAAGGACAGCAGCGCCATGCCGATGACGACCGTGACGACGATCCCGCCCACGAGGAGGCTGCCCGGCACCGGTCGGCGCCGACGTCGGGCACCGGGTGTCGTCGGCCCTGTGCCCCCTTGCGTCTCCATTGCACTCATCACGCACGCACCCTGAGTCGGGGGTCGATCAGCAGATAGACCAGGTCCACCAGGAAGTTCACGAGCAGCACCGCCACCGCGATGATCATGACGACGTCCTGCACCACGACCAGATCCCGGTTGGCGACGCTGTCGAGGAGCAGGCTTCCGAGACCGGGGATCACGAAGACCCGCTCGATGACGACGGCGCCCACAAGGAGCGTCGCGAGCTGCAACGCCAGCACGGTGACCACCGGCACCGACGCGTTCCGCAGCCCGTGCCGCACCAGCGCCTGCATCGGACGGAGTCCCTTGGCGCGTGCGGTCCGCAGATAGTCCTCGCGCAGGACGTCGAGCACGGAGCTGCGGACGTAGCGGGTGAGCACCGCGGCCTGCACGATGCCGAGGGAGAGCGCCGGCATCAGCAACTGTTTGAGGAAGAGCACCGGATCCTCCACCGGTGGCGTCCAGCCGTTGGCCGGCAGCCACCCGAGCCCCACCGCGAACACGGTGATCATGAGGATGCCCGCGAGGAACGCCGGTACGGCCACGCCGATCTGGGACAGCGCCGAGAGCACGAGCCCGGACGGCCTGCGGTGCCGCACCGCCATCAGCGTGCCCAGGGGAACCGCCAGGATGCAGGCGACCACCATCCCCGTCCCGACGAGCCACAGGGTGACGAGCAGGCGGTCGGCGAGCTGTGGGCCGATCGGCGTGTGGGAGATGTAGGAGTCGCCCAGGTCGAAGGTGACAAGGCCGTGCATCCAGCTGAAGTACTGGTCGACAAGGGGGCGGTCGAGGCCGAACTGCTCACGCAGCTGGGCCACCGCCGAATCGGAGGCGCTGACGCCCAGGGCGACCCGGGCGGGGTCCCCCGGCAGCACCGCCATGAACGCGAACACCACGACGGAGCTCACGAACAGGCTCGCCAGGAGGATCGTGATGCGCTGCACCAGACGGACGATCATCGGTTCGGGCCGCCTTTCACGACCGGCCCAGGCCGGTGAGGTCCAGGGATTCGGTGACGCTGTTCACCGGCAGACCGGTGATGTCCGCGTCGGCGACCGTCAGATTCGGCAGCAGGAACAGCCAGTCGGCCGCGGCGTCCTCGGACAGCATCCGGGCGGCCTTGCGCACCGTGCCGACCTGCTCCTTCTCGCTGCCCAGGTCCGCCTTCTCCAACAGCCTGCGGAACTCCGGGTTGTCGTAGCGGGTGTAGTAGTTCTTGTCGCCGAACACCGTGCGCATGTCCCGGGGTTCGACGTGGGACATGATCGTCATGTCGTAGTCGGCATTCTTGAGCACCGTCGTCAGCCAGGCGGCGGGGAACTCCAGCTGGTCAAGTGCGACCTTGAACCCGGCCTGTTCGAGCTGACTCTTGACGACGGTCCCGCACGCGGTGGCGTAGGGCAGTGTCGGGATCCGCAGCCGCAGTGTCCGGCCGGCCTCGCCGGACTCCTTCAGGAGCTTCTTCGCCTTGTCGCGGTCGTACGGATACAGGTCGGTGAGGTCCTGGTACCACGGGTCGGTCGGCGGGACCATGCTGCCGATGGGCTTGCCCCGCCCCGCCCAGCAGGTGTCCACCAGTGCCTTGTGGTCGATGGCGTGACGGACGGCCTGCCGGGCCTTCTTGCTCCGCAGGGGACCCGAACCGTTGTTGAGCGTCAGCAGCACCTCGCCGTTGGTCGAGCCCTCGATGACCTGGTACTTGGGGTTGTTCTCGAACCGGTAGAGCGAGTCCGGCGACTGCATCACGCCGATCACGTCGATGGTGCCCGTGAGCAGCGCGTTGTTCATCGCCGTGGGGTCCTTGAAGTACTTGAGGGTGACGGATCCGAAGTGCGGTGCGCTCCCCCAGTAGTCGTCCCGGCGGGCCAGCGTGATCGAGTCGCCGCGGTTCCACTTCCTGACCTCGTACGGCCCGGTTCCGACCGGATCGGTGGCGAGCTTGTCCACCCCGGTCCGGCTGAACATCGCGCCGATGCGCGTGGTCATCCGGTACAGCCAGTCGTTGCTCGGCTTCTTCAGCGTGACCTTCAGCTCGCCGGGTGACACCGCCTTCACCGTGTCGACGACACTCATCGGAGCTTTGAGCGCCACCGTCCACTTGGCGGCGACGCGCTCGATGGAGAACTTGGCGTCCTCGGCCGTGAACGGTGCGCCGTTGCTGAACTTCGCGTCCTTCACCAGCTGGAACGTGTACGTCCTGCGGTCCTTCGACAGGCTCCACGACCTGGCGAGAGAGGGCTTTATCTCGCCCTTCTGGTCCAGCTTCACCAGGTTCTCGTAGACGTTGTAGAGCAACGCCTGGGGAATCGCCGCGCCGTCGGTCTTCGTGAAGTCGAGGTTGGCCGGTTCGGCGGTGAGGCCGATCGTCACGGCGTCGCCGGGCCCGTCGGCGCTGTGGCCGCCCGCTGTGGACCCGGCCGAGCAGGCCGCCATCAGACAGCAGATCAGCAGGACCCCGGCCATCCGGATGCGCCGCGCACGTCGCGTGCGGCTCATGAGACCTCCACAGCGGCCCGGAGCGCGGGCACGGTCGCCGCGACGACGTCCGGGCCGATGCCGTCACCCGGAACGACGGTAAGCAGCACAACCTTGTTCGCCTGCGTCATGCACGAAACCTTCCGCCGTAACTGGCCTGACCAGTAAGCTCGCTTGACAGGTACCGTGACGACTGATGCCGACCTTGTCAATGGCTTGGTCAATGGCCGGGATGCCGGGAGTCGCGAAGAGCGCGAGCTGAGGAGGGTGCGAGTGTTCACCGAAAAGAGCTTGGCCACCATGTCGGCCGTCGAGATGGTGGCCGGATTCGCCGATCGCACGGTGTCTCCGGTCGAGGTCCACGACGCCGTGCAGTCGGTGATCGAGGCGCGCGAGAGTGTGCTCAACGCGTTCTGGGTGCGGGACCCGGCCGAGTCCCGCAAAGCGGCCCTGGCCAGCGAGGCCCGTTGGGCGACAGGGGAACCGCTCGGTCCTGTCGACGGAGTACCGCTGACGCTGAAGGAGAACATCGCGCGCAGGGGCGTCCCCATGCCCGCGGGCAACGCGGGGGTCGAGCCGGTCGTCCCCGAGCGGGACGCGCCCATCACCGAGCGGGTCCTGGAATCCGGCGGGGTGATCCTCGGGTCGACCGTCATGCCGGACTGGGGGATGCTCTCCTCCGGCGTCTCCAGCAGACACGGCATCACCCGCAGCCCCTGGAACGCCGGTTGGACCACAGGCGGTTCGAGCTCCGGCGCGGGGGCGGCGGCCGCCGCGGGATACGGCCCGCTGCACGTCGGCACGGACATCGGCGGATCGATCCGGCTGCCGGGCACCTGGCTGGGCATCGCCACCCTCAAGCCCAGCAGTGGCCGCATCCCCCTGGACACCCCGTATCTGGGCCGCGCCGCAGGCCCCATGGCGCGCACCGTCGCCGACACGGCCCTCTTCATGCGCGTCCTGAGCCGCCCCGACCCACGCGACTGGACGAGCCTGCCCCCTCAGGACATCGACTGGTCGGCACTCGACGGCGACGTGCGCGGTCTGCGGGTCGGGCTGCACCTGGACGCCGGCTGCGGAGCACCCCGCGACCCGGAGGTCCTCGCCGCGGTGCACGGTGCCGCAGAGCTCTTCGAGGCGGCGGGAACCGTCGTGGAGCCCGTCGAGCCGTTCATGAGCCAGGATCTCCTGGACGACCTGGACCTCTTCTGGCGCGTGCGTTCATGGAACGACTTCCGCCGGCTGGCCCCGGAAGCCGCGCTGCGCGTCCACCCCTACATCATCCAGTGGTGCCAGGAGGGCGCGGACATACCCGGCACGCGCGTGCTCCACTGCTACCAGCAGACCATGCAGATCCAGGCCCGCACCGTCGCGGCGACACTCCCGTACGACGTGGTGCTCTCACCGGTGGCCCCGGTGGCGGCGTTCCCCGCCGAGCAGCCGATGCCGTTCATGGGACGCGGACAGACCATGTCCCACATCGGCTTCACCGCGCCGTACAACATGTCAGGGCAGCCCGCCGCGACCGTCAACTGCGGTTTCACAGCGGACCGACGGCCCATCGGGGTGCAGATCTCGGGCCGCCGGTTCGACGATCTCGGCGTCCTGAAAGCGGCAGCGTGGTACGAACAGAACCGGCCGGCCGAGGCGTTCCCGCACTGGCCGGACACCACCACCGCGACCCCCTCCGCGAAGAACGTGGCAGGGACCACCACGCCGAAGGGGGAGCATCCGTGAGTGACGGGGCACAGTTCCAGCAGGTCTCGCCGGTGCGGCTCTACCAGCGCATCGTCGAGCAGATCGAGCAGGCCATCGCCTCCGGTGACCTCAAGCCCGGTCACCGGCTGCCCAGCGAGCGCGAGTTGGTGGTCCAGTTCGGTGCGAGCCGGCCAACTGTGCGGGAGGCTCTGCGTGTTCTGGAGAGCAATGGCCTCGTCCGCTCACGCCCCGGGGATCCGAACGGGCCGGAGATCCTGCCCTTCTCGACGGCCGGCCTGGCCAAGGAGATGACCCGCCTCGTCCGCTTCGACAACGTGTCGATGGCCGAGTTGATCTCCTTCCGCATGATCCTCGACGGCTCGGCGAGCCAACTGGCCGCCCGGCTGCGGTCGGACGAGGAGCTGTCCGCCATGGAGGAGACACTCACCGGCATGTCGGACGCGATCAAGACCGGGTACGAGGAGTTCAGCAAGGCGGACGTCGCCTTCCACGAGGTGGTGGCCCGGGCGAGCCGCAACGCCCTGATCGAGGTCTCCAACCAGGTCGTCCGCGGCGCGGTCCTCTCCCTGATCTCCGACAAGGTCGCCAACGCCCGCGACCGCAGGGCGCTCATGCGCAAGTCGCTCGGCCACCACCAGGAAGTGCTCGAAGCGATCCGCGCACGCGACGGCCGGGCAGCGGCCCACATCTCGCGCCGCACCCTGTACGACTACTACGCGGGATACGTCCCCGAGGGCGAGCGGGGCCGGCTCCTTGCGCTCGTGGACGACGAGGCGGCCTGAGCCGTCCTGTGGGAGCCGGACTCCCGCCCCGCGCAGGCCCACTGTCCCTCCCGAACTTGCCGAACTCGAACTTCCCGAACTTCCCGAACGGAGCCGACATGGAGTATCCGGATCTCTCCACACTGCCCGTGGAACTACAGGACGCCGTGACGGCCAACGGGTCGCTCAACGTCTTCCGGATGATGATGCACTCGCCGGCCCTGGCGCCGGGCCTGCTGACGCTCGGGGAGTCGATTCTGCAGCGGAACTCGCTGCCGGACACGTTGCGCGAACTGGTCATCGTGCGGGTCGGCCGTGTCTACGGAGCGGCCTACGAGGTCCATCACCACGAGAGGATCGCTCGTCTCGTCGGCCTCGGAGAGGAGGCACTCGCCGCCGCCGAGACCGGTGCGGCCGAAGAGCTCACCGGCCCCGAATCCGCCGTCCTGGCCGCCACGGACCGGCTGCTCGCCCGGCACACCCTCGATGAGGCCGCGCGTGAGGAGTTGCTGGCGTTCCTGACGGTGAACCAGCTCGCGGACCTCGTCATCACCGTGGGCTTCTACCAGCTCATCTGCGACTTCCTCAACACCTTCGAGGTGACGGTCGAGGACCGCACCCCGCCCGTCTGAGGCGCCGGTCGGCCCACTCCGGCCTCACCCGTCAGTCCCCCCGCTTACGGGCCTTCGTGGATTCGTTCCGGCCCCCGCGAGGGTGCCACAGCCGCAGCCACACGTCTCGGGCGTGGCGCCCGGCCTCCGTGCGGCTGCGCGCCACGATCTCGCGGGCCTCGTCGTCCGTCTCGACCATGGGTCCTGAGCCGCGCAGCGGTCGCCCTGCTGTCTCGTGCAGGAAGAACGTCGAGACCAGGCCGATCACTCCGGCCACCATCAAATAGAAGGCGGGCACCAGGGTGTTGCCGGTCTTGTCCACCAGGAAGGAGGCGAGCAACGGAGTGGTGCCGCCGAAGAGGGAGACGGAGATGTTGTAGGCGATCGACAGCGCGCCGTACCGCAGGCGGGTGGGGAACAGGGCGGGCAGTGTTGCCGCGGCCGTGCCCGCGAAGCAGACCAGAAGCAGACCGAGGATGGCGCAGCCGAACGCGGGCAGGAGGATGCCACCCTCCCTGATCAGCAGGAACGCCGGAATGGCGAGCGCGATCAGCGCGATGCTGCCGCCCATGAACATCGGGCGTCTGCCCCACCGGTCGGAGCTGCGGCCCACCACGGTGATGGCGAGAGCGACCAGCAGCATGGTGCCGAGCACGAGCAACTGAGCCGTCGTGTCGCTTTCACCCAAGGTCGCCGTCATGAACGTGGGCAGATACGACGTCACCATGTAGTTCGTGACGTTGTAGAGCAGCACAAGCCCCATGCAGATCAGCAAGGCCTGCCAGTGATGGGTGAAGATCTCCTTGAGCCGCCCCTTGCCCGACTGACGGGCTTGCTCGATGGGGTCGTCATCGCCGTCCTCGGCGCCCTCCCCCCGCTCCGCCGCGGCGGAAGCGGTCTCCGCCTGGAAGGCGGGCGTCTCCTCCAGCTTCAGCCGCATGTACAGGCCGATCAGCCCGAGCGGACCCGCGATGAAGAAGGGGATGCGCCAGCCCCAGCTCTCCAGGCCGTCCGACCCCAGCGTCAGCGTCAGGACCGTCACCAGGCCCGAGCCCAGGGAGTAGCCCACGAAGGTGCCGAAGTCGAGCCAGCTGCCGAGGAAGCCGCGCCGCTGGTCGGGGGCGTACTCGGCGATGTAGGTGGTGGCACCGGCGTACTCGCCGCCCGTGGAGAAGCCCTGGACGAGGCGGCACACGAGCAGCAGCAGCGGGGCGGCGAAACCGATCGAGGCGTACGACGGCAGCAGGCCGACGGCGAAGGTGCTCGCAGCCATCATGATCATGGTTACGGCGAGCACTTTCTGCCGTCCGATGCGGTCGCCCAACGGTCCGAAGACGAGACCGCCCAACGGGCGAACGAGAAAAGCCGCGGCGAAGGTGGCAAAGGTGGCGACGACCTGGGCCCCGGGCGAACTGGACGGAAAGAAGACCTTTCCGATCGTGCCCGCCAAATAGGCGTAGACGCCGAAGTCGAACCACTCCATGGTGTTCCCGAGCGCGGCAGCCGTCACCGCTCGCCGCACCTTCGGGCGATCCGAGACCATCACGTCATCGGCGCTGAGTGCCTTCTTGCGTCGGCGCAGCAATGTACGCGCCATGCGGTCGGTCGCCGCACGTGATGTGCGCGTCGATTCCGTTTCCGGCTCGCGGGGCCGTCGGGGTGTTCTGTGCGGAAGGCCTTTCACCATGAAGCTTTTCTCCCCTTGCCTGAGAAAAAGCTGTGTCGCCGCAAAATTAGGCTGATCAAGAGCGACCGGCAAATTGTCCGCCCGCCATTCGGTGAGGCCGCCTTTTCGGTGAGCCGCCGGATGCCGGCGCCTTAACCCGGCGTTTCGGCGTCGGAGCGAGGCACTGCCCAGGAGGGGAGCCAAGCCGGTTCGGGGCGCGCCGTCAGGCTTCCGAGGTGTTTGATGACCGCCCGGAGCCCCGGGTGCGGATCCGGCCTGGAGAAGATGAGCGAGAGCGGGTAGACGAGCGTCGGATTCGCGATCGGGATGCGGCGGATGTCGTGGTTCGTGGGCCAGATGTACCGGTCGCGCGTGCCTACGAGCGTGGCCACGTCCGCGGAGTCGGCGAGGGTGTCGAGGAGCACTTCGTTGCCGAAGTTCGGGCCCGCGGCGTCGATGCGGAGGTCGAAGTCGGTGGCGAGCTGATCGTAGAACTCCGACCATTCGCTTCGCGGCGCGATGCCCGGCACCCAGATCCGGTGGCGGCGCAGCTGGGCCGGCGTCAGTGTTCGTGCGGCGGCGAGCGGATGTCTCGGGCCGACGAGGAGTTCCAGCGGGGAGTCGAACGCGTGGATCATCTGTACGTCGCGCGGCAGCGTTGCCGGGTCGGTGATCGTGCGGAACGAGGCATCGACGTCGCCCGCCTGGACGGCGGCGACCGCCACCCGTGGGTCATTGACCCTGAGGGTCACCACATCGAGGTCGGTCCCGGGATGCGACCGCCAATAGTCGTGCAGGACCACGGCCTGTGCTGATCGCAGGCCGAGCACGTCGATCCGCAGGGCCCGCGAGCCCGGTCCGATCGCGGTGACGGCGCGATCGACACCCGCGATGATCTTCCGGGCGTGCGGGAGGAAGGCTTGGCCGTCGAGTGTCAGCTCGACCCCTCGGGCGGTACGGGTGAACAACCGGACGTCGAGTCCGCGCTCGAGCGTCGCGATCCGCTTCGACACGGCCTGTTGCGTCACGCCGAGCTCATCGGCCGCGTGTCGCAGCTGCCCGAGCTCGGCCGCGCGGACGAACGATCGCACCGCCTCCGTATCCATTGATCCAGCCTATGCGTGCCCAACCGATCGTTGTGGCTGCCCGGGGAGGCGGTTGAGCTTCGCGTGCACCACGCACTACTGCTGCTCGCCGGCGAGGTCTCGGTGATCAACACGGCGACCGCCTGCGGATGGGTGAACCCGAGCGCCTTCATCGACGCGTTCACCACACTTGTCGGACAGACACCCGGCCAGTACCAGCGCTCGCTTCGGCAAGGCGCATAGCCGACGGGAAAAGGGCGATCAGCCGCTGACCGTACGCAGAAAGTGATCTGCGTCCTCCGGCTCGCCAAGGCGGCCCATCTCCAGCCAGGAGCCGTCGGCGAAGCAGAGCCGGAAGGTGGCGTACCCGCGCGGCTGGCCCGCCTCGCCCTCGATACGTGCCTGGTCGAGGGCGAACTCCGTGACGGCCCTGAAGTCGTCGGCCTTGGTCGGCGACAGCCTGCGTCGAGGGGACGCGGCCACGCAGATACGGTCGCGGGTCAGCATGACCAGACGCTTGGGGCTGGGCGAATGCCCGTACCAGCGCAACAGCAGCTGGCCCGCGGTCAGATTCCAGTCACCGTCGAAGACACCGTTGGCGGGGTCCTGCCCGCGCTCGCCCTCAGGGGCGCGGCCACGGCCGGAGCCCTGGGCGTCAGGTGCGGTCGGCGACGGTGCGGTCCGCTGGGCGCGGCTGCGCCGCCCCGGCGAGAGCAACTGGTCCAGTTTGCGGCCGAGCAGGTCGATCAGGATCACCGGCACGACCACGAAGCAGAACACCACGGCCCCCACGTACACCAACCAGTGGTGACGCGATTTCAGTCGCCCCTTGCCCGCGGCACGATGAACGTCCTTGGGTGGTACGGGAATTGGCCTGTGGATCTCACACCAGACCAGGGCCACCGGATCCTCACCCAGAATCTTCCGCGCCCGCCGCCGCACCTGCCGCTTCGCCATGCCGAAGATTCTAGTACCGCCCCCTGATACCGCCCCTGGCACCGCCCCGCAGCAGCCCGGCGAGCTGCAAGGAGTGACGGACCAATCCGTGCCCGGTCCCCGCTCCGGATCACGGGTGTGAGTGAAGAAGCGAGAGAAGAAGCGAGAACAGCAAGAACATCGCGGCACACGGGCAGGTGGCGGCTTGTCGGGCTCGGCTCCTTGAGCGGTCTGCTGGCCGGCTGCTCCGCCCTGGCCACGGCCGAGCTCGTGTCCGTCGCGGTGCGCCCGGAGTCCAGTCCGGTGATCGCGGTGGGCGGGGCGGCGATCGACCGCACGCCGGCCGCGGTGAAGGACTGGGCGATCCGGCAGTTCGGGACGGACGACAAGCTCGTCCTGCAACTGGGCATCCTCGCCGTCCTGACTCTCCTCGCGCTGGTGCTCGGAGCGCTGGCCGCCCGCTACCGGCGCATCGGCTCCGCCGGGATCCTCTTGTTCGGCGTGCTCGGGGCCTTCGCCGCGACGAGCCGACCCGACTCCACAAGCGTCACGGACGCACTGCCGTCGGTGGCCGGCGCCGCGGTGGGAGCGGGACTCCTCTACTACCTCGTCGGGCTCCTGCGGTCACCGAAGGCCCCTGCGAACACCGATCCGGCTCACGAGGCTCACGAGGCTCACGAGGCTCACGAGGCTCACGCTGAGGAGACGGGATGGGACCGGCGGGGGTTCATCGTCGCCGCAACGGCCGCGGCAGCAGCCTCCACGGGGGTCGGCCTCCTCGGCCGCTCCCTGAACGGTGCTCAGGGACAGAACGCCGTCGCCTCCCGCCATCAGGTCAGGCTGCCCGCCCCGGCCTCGGCCGCCTCGCCCACCCCCAAGGGCGCAGCGCTGCGGATCAAGGACGTCAGCCCGTTCATGACGCCCAGTCAGGACTTCTACCGCGTCGACACCGCGCTGGTGGTACCCAAAGTCGACGCGACCTCATGGAGGTTGCGGATCCACGGCAAGGGCGTCACCCGCGAGATGACCGTGACCTTCGCGGACCTGCTGCGCATGCCGCTGATCGAGCGGAACATCACGCTGGCCTGCGTCTCGAACGAGGTGGGCGGCCCGTACGTGGGCAACGCCCGGTGGATCGGCGTGCGCCTGGCCGACCTCCTCGCACGGTGCGGCGTGAAGCCGCCGTCGAAGGGCGGTCCCGCGGACCAGTTGGTCGCGCGGTCCGTGGACGGAATGACCATCGGCAGCCCGGTCGAGGACGTCATGGACGGCCGCGACGCGATGCTCGCCCTCGGGATGAACGGCGAACCGCTGCCCTTCGCGCACGGGTTCCCGGTGCGCATGGTGGTCCCCGGCCTCTACGGCTTCGTATCCGCCTGCAAGTGGATCCAGGACATCGAACTCACCACGTTCGACGACTACGACCCCTACTGGGTGAAGCGGGACTGGGCACGCAAGGCACCGATCAAGACCCAGTCCCGGATCGACACCCCCAAACCGTTCGCCCGCCCCAAGGCCGGCGGCACCATGATGGTCGCGGGAGTCGCCTGGGCCCAGCATCGCGGCATCGACAAGGTCGAGGTGCGCGTGGACGACGGCCCCTGGCAGCAGGCCGACCTGGCCGCCGAGGACACCCGGGACACCTGGCGCCAGTGGTCCTTTCCCTGGAAGGCCACCTCGGGCGGCCACACCCTGACGGTCCGGGCCACCGACCGGACGGGCGAAACGCAGACCCAGAAGCGGACCCGCACCATCCCCGACGGGTCCAGTGGCTGGCATTCGGTGGTGGTCACCGCGGATTGACCGATCTCAACGTGTACACCATCGACGCCGTCCTGATGCCGAAGAAGTGACAGGTCCGGACGAAACTGGTGCGCCCCCCTCAGGCGAGCCTGTAGGGGCTGATGGGGCGACCGGCGAAGCGACCCGCACTCCTCCGGTGGCATGATCGACCTAGTAACGAGGGCCCCATCACCCTTCCTTCAGCGGAAAACACGCCATACGGCTCGAAGGGGCATCTATCTAAACATCACCTACCAAATCGGTCAGACAATTGATATCCACTGCTTCGCGGGTGCTTTCACGAATAGACCGCAAGATCAATTTCGCCGCGTGGCGCCGACCACGGGTCATCCTGTGGACCACGGCGTGCGTGGTGGCCCTCGGATTCCTCATCGCCCTGGAGATCACCGCGCGCCACTACGGAGGCGTACCGGGGCCGATCACCAATCAGGCGCGAGAGGTGCTCTTCCCGCCCAAACCGGGTCCGCTCTACGGCGGTCTGATGTTGATGATGGTGGTGCTCACCTGGCGGCAACGGTTCATCGCGGCCGGTGCCGCGATCGGCATCGACATCGTCTTCGTACTGGTGCGGTGGGCGGTCGACGCCGAAGTTCCCGAAGGCCAGTTCTTCGGCAACGGCGCCCTGTGGGCGATGTTGGGCTGTGCGGTCTTCGCGATCACGCGCCGCACCGGCCAGGAACGCGTCCTGCTCCTCAAGGGCGTCGGCCTGGGCCTGCTCCTTGTGGCCGGCCGCAAGACCGGCGACACCTGGCTGCTCATCACGTCGAAGACCCGCCCGACCGTGCTCGACCCCTACGTGGCCATCGCCGATCACGCGCTGGGCAACCCGTCCTGGCTCGCGGGCCGGATACTCAAGGCCAGCGGCCCGGTCAGCACCCACATCCTCGACCTGGTCTACGCCCAACTCGCCGTGGCCGCGATCGTCGTCGCCCTGTACCAACTGCGCAACGTGGCAGCCGAGGGCCGCTTTCCGCGCCACCACCTCGTGCGCACCTTCCTGCTGATCGGCCTCCTCGGGCCTGCCATCTACATGATCTTCCCGGTGGTCGGCCCGATCTTCGCCTACGGCCCCGGCACCTCCGGCACCGGCGGCGTGCAGTGGGCGGTGGCCAACCTGTGGCCGAACACCCCGCCACCGATCAGCGCCCCGCACCCCGTGCCGTACGACGGGATCACCCCGCGCAACTGCGTGCCGAGCCTGCACACGGCGTGGGCCACCGCGATCTTCATCCACTCCCGCAAGGGCCCACGACTTCTGCGCTACGCGGGGACGTTCTGGCTCATCGCCACGCTCAGCGCGACGCTGGGCTTCGGCTACCACTACGGCGTGGACCTCATCGTCGGCGTGGTGTTCGCGCTCACGGTCGAGGCGGCCCTGCGCTCGTTCGACCGCGGCTGGGACCGGCAAGGCGTTCAGCTGGTCGCCCACGGCACAGCGGTCTTCGCCGCGCTCCTGGTCTCGTACCGCTATCTGCCGATGGAAATGGCCCGGCATCCTGAGGTGTTCGGACCGCTTCTCCTGCTGGCGATGGCCTCAGTGATCTACGGCTACGTACGGACCACCAGACAGTGGGAACCGAAAGCCGCACCAGTCATCCAAGCGAAACCACAACCCGACTGGTCTGAGTCGTGCTGCGTCGAGCGCCCGCCGGTGAGGACCGTCAGCCCGCCCGGACGAGGAACTGCTGGTCTGCCGCGCCGGTACACCGTTCTTCGACCGCTTCGGCTCCCGCTGCGGTGTCGTTGTCGGCGATGCCGATGCACTTGCTGCTGTCGGTCGGGCGCAGTCGGACCTTGCCGGTGCCTTCGGCCGGGGTGTCCTCGGCTCGGGTGGCTTCAGCTGTAGCGGCTTCGACACGGAACAGAGTGCCCTGACCACAGTCGTTCCGGGGCTCGAGCATGCCCTTGACCGGGCCGGTGCGCATGATCGTCAGGCAGCCTTTCCCTTCCTCGGGATGATGCCACTGGATGCGGTAGAGGCCCTCACCCGCCGGTTGAAGGTAAGTGCGCGGCACGGTGGCCCGGGAACAGGGGAGCTGGACAGCGACGGCGCTGCCGTAATCACCGCCCCGGTCACGGCCGTCGGTCAGACAAAGGTCCGGCGTACTGACAGGGCGGATGGTCACCCAGCCGCCGCCGAGAGACCGGGAAGTGGGAGCAGCAGCCGGTGCGCCCGGATCACCGGAACTGCCGGGGAGCAACTCCCAGGCGACCAGAGCGAGCAGCGGGACCGCGAGCGAGACCGCGAGTACGACTGTGCGGCCCCTGGCCCAGCGTGGCCGCCAGCCCGTCGACTCCGTGGTCTGCGGCTGTTTCTCGGGCTCCAGGCCGGACTCCGGGCCGGACTCCGTGGCGGGCACGGAAGAAGCCGTATCCGCCGCGATCCGGTCTCTGGCATCCAGCCAGACCCCGACCCTCTGCCCGTCCCCGCAGGCGCGGACGAACGCGGCCAGCACATCGGGCCTGGGCAGGCTCGGCCGTCGCAGGATGTCGGCCAGCGTGCTGCGCGCCAGCACGTCGCCGCTTCGGGCGGCCCGCTCCTCCAATTCGCGATACGTCAGCCCCGAACGCTCCTTGAGCTGCCGCATCAACTGGATGAACCCAGCAGCATCTCGGGCCTCGGACGGCGACAACTCCCCTGGATTCCTCACGAACATCATCTTGCATCTGCAGGCACACCAGGGGTAACGACGGATCTAGCCGTGTCCTCGCTGTCCGGGACGTAATCCGGACAAGGTTCTGACCAGGCCGGACAGCCCCCTTGCAGACCGGACAGCCGTTTGATGTTGCCTCGGCCTGCCGACCGGCGGCAGTCTCTGTAGTGCCGGGTCGGCCCACCTGTCACTTCAGTGGAGCGGGACGGGCCCATGCGCCGTCGTGATCAACGAGGGGGGATCACGACGGCGTAAAGGGTCACCCGAGTCCGATGAGCTACCGCCCTGTTGCCGGATGTGGGGGGATCCGGGGAGGCAGTAGGCGAGAATCGGGAGGTGCCGGAGTACCACTCGATCACCGCGTTGGACAGGATCCTCGACGACCTGCCCGTCGGCGAGGCCCGCCGCCGTCAACTCGGCATGGTCCGCGGCGAACTGCTGCGGGCCCTGTCGCGTGACGCACTGCCCGTCGGCGCCCGTCGCTCGCTGCGCCGACTCCTCGAACAAGACGCCATCGGCCCCTACCTCCGCATCGCGGAATCCGGCGCCCTGCGAGCGCGACTGGTGAAGGGCGCGCGCCCGCCCACCTCACAGCCGACCAACGAAGCCCGAAAGCACTGCGTGGACGTGCTGCGCGAGGCGATCGGCCTGCCCGGACTGCGCCTCGGCGGCGGCGCACTGCCGCTGCACCCCACACCGGAGTTCGGCGACCTGGCAGCCCTGCGCAACCACCTCGACAAGAACCTCGCCGGCTACCTGTCACCAGGCCAGACCCGCCTGACCGCAGTACTCGCCCTCATCCTCGACACAGCCACGCGCTCCGGCGAACTGGTCGCCCTGCGCCTGGCCCACCTCGCCCCGGACAACCGCGCGCTGTACGTCGAACGGCGCCCCCAGCACGGCAGCAGCCAGCCTGCGCAAGGTGACTGGTTCGCACTGTCACCGCTGAGCCGGGCCGCACTCGACCGATGGCTGCCGCTGCGCCGGGACCTGGTCGAACGGGCCCACGGCACCACGAAATTGTGGGTGAGCCTGCGCCCCAACCACACCGGACTGCTCGACGACGACGGCCAGGCCACACTCCGCCCGGCCGGGCTCCCCCTCGAAGAGAACGGCCTGATCACCAGCTACCGCCGCGGCCGCGCCCACTACGACCTCACCGCCCTGCTCCCGCCGAAGCCGGAACAGCTGCGCCGAGCCGTCATCGCCGAGACCCCGCCCACCGCCGCAACGGCCGCGGCCCGCCCCTGAGTCGGTAGGCCGCGGGGCTTGTTATTAGTAGGGGGCAGCGGACCGCCGCCGTGCCGCACGGGTGGCCCGGCCGTCCGTGGTCATGGGGCGACGGCCGCCTCCACAGGCCTTGCCCGCAGCGCGACCAGCGTCGGGAGCAGGATCGTCACGAACGTCAGCGCCACCGCGGTCGCGACGATGGCTGGGTAGATCCACCCGGGGCCGCCGGGCAGTACCGACCCGTCCAGGGCCTTGCCGAACGGGAGCAGTGACCCGGCGGCGACCAGGGTGCCGAGCACGATCCCGACCAGCGCCGTCACCAACGCCTCGACCGACATCATCCACATCACCTGGCCGCGGGTCGTGCCGATCAGCCGTTGCAGCGCGAACTCGTTGCGCCGCTCGGCGGTCGCCACGATCAGCGAGTTGATCAGCGCGATCACCGCATAGCCGACCACCACTGCGGCAAGCAGGAAGCTCGCCACCCGGCCGGTCTCATCGCTCGTGGCATGCGCCGCGGTCGCTTCCGCGCGGTCGAAGACGCCGACGCCGGGCACATCACCCGCCGCTTTCTGCACCGCCGCCGTCAGTTCCGCGTGCGAGACTCCCGGCTTCGACTTGATGAGGATCTGCGACAGTTCGCCGTTCGTGGTGCGGGGCAGCAGTTCGGCCGCGGGCACCATCGCGTATTCGAAGCCGCGCGGCGGGTCGAACAACCCGACGACCTTCATCATGGTCGCCTCTCCGTTGCCCCAGCGCAGCCGCACCCTGTCGCCGACGTCCTTGCCGTTCTTGGTGGGCAGCACGATGCTGTTGCCGGTCAGGTTCGCGTAGTCGCCGTGCACCGCCGGGTGCGCGATCGTCTGCCGCGCGCCGGACGCCGTGACCCCCTGCACGTCGAGCCGTGACGGCCGGACCCGGCTCTTCACCATCTTGTCGTTGTCGTCCTCGCCCGGGCCGAGCACGGCCTCCAGACGCGCCGCGCCGGAGACCGAAGCGGACGCGCCGGCGACCTGCGGCAGGTCGGAGAGCGTATCCACGAGCGACGGCGGGAGAGCACCGCTCTGCGAACTGACCACGGCGTCCGCCTTCAGGCCCTCGGCGAACATCCGGCTGCCGGCATCGTCCTGACTGGTCTGCAGATAGATCAGCGCCGTGGCAAGACCGGTCGCCAGCATGATCGGGGTGACCGCCGAGGCGAGCCGGACCTTGCGCACGGACGCGTTCAGCATCGCGAGGCGCCCCGAAAGACCGGTCATCCAGCCGACCGGCCGCAGTGCGGCCGTCAGCCAGCGGCACAGGCCAGGAGAGACCAGGGCGATCCCCACCGCCCACAGCATCGCGGCGGGCGCTGATGTGCTCGCCGCGATCGGCCCGGTCATCACCGTCGCCGTCACGAGTGCGAGCGCGGACGCACCGCCCAGGAACAAGAACGCCAGGATCATCCGGATCGGGCTGATCCAGCGGGTCTGCAGCGTCGCCTCGGCCATCGCCTCGGTCGGCCGGACCTTCGACACCCGGCGGGATGCGATGAACGCGGCGGCGAGGCCCGCGACAAGGGTCACACCGAAGCCCACAAGGCGCGGGAGGAACCCCTGCCTGAAGACCATCTCGCCCGGGATCAAGTCCTGTTCGACCAGGATGTCGTACATGACGTGACCGAACGCGGCCCCGGGTGCGAGCGAAAGGCCGGCCGCGAGCAGCGCGATCACGGCCGTTTCCGCCATCACCATGCGGCGCAACTGCCCCGGTGTGACACCGATCGTGCGCTGCAGCGCCATCTCCCGGCGCCGCTGCTGCACCAGCATGCCCACGGTGCTGCCGACCACGAAGACCGCCACCATGGTGGCCAGGCCGCCGAACGCGCCCGCGAGCGGGATCAGGTTCTGCCGGCCGCTGATCGCGTCAGGGAACTCGGCAAGTCCCCGCTCGTCGCCGCGCAGCACCTTGGCACCGCGGTCCGCGACCACGCCACCGACCGCGTCGGCGAGCTTCGCCGGGTCGGTGCCGGGGGCGGCCAGCACCCCGATGTCGTCGATCTTTCCGGGCCGGTCGTACAGCTGAGCGGCCTCGTCGTCGGAGAACAGCAGCACGGGCTGGTCGGTGACCCGGCTCTCGGCGATTCCGCTGACCCGGAAGTCGTGCGGGATGCCACGCACCGACGCCTTGAGCTTCGCACCCGGCCGCACGCCCAGCTTCTTCGCGGTGGTGCTGTCCACCACGACGTCGCCGGAGCCGGTCGGTTTGCCGCCCGCGGTCAGCTTGTACGGCGAAAGCACCGCGCTGGACCAGCCGTGCCCCGTCGCGTCGGCCGGTCGGCCGGCCAGCGAATTGACCGGCACCGACACGTCCGACACGGCCTTGGCCACACCGGGCGCCTTGGCCACGGCGTCCACCAGGTCCTCGTCGAGCAGGACCCGCTCGGACATCGGATCGGTCGCCGTACCGATCGCGTGACCGGGATAGTCCTGGCTGCCGGTCACCACCACGGGCGCCGCGGCCAGCCGCTCGGCCTTGACGTCGGCGCGGATGCCGGTCTCCAGCAGACCGCCACAGCTCTGCACGACGACACCGCCGACGAACAGCGCGATCAGCGTCGCGAGGAACCCGCCCTTGCGATAGCGCAGGGACTTGAGCGCGAGTCGCAGCATCAGCGCACCCGTTCCGAGGGCGCGGACCGCCGCGCCCGGGCCCACGCACCGAGTTGGGTCATCTGGGCGGCCACCTGCTCGACCGAGGGCCGATCCAGCTCGGCGCTCACCTGACCGTCCACCAGGAACACCACACGGTCGGCATGCGATGCGACCACCGGGTCGTGCGTCACGACCACCGCGGTCTGCTCGCCGGTGTCCACGGCCTGGCGCAGCAGCCCCAGGATCTCCAGTGCCGTCTGTGTGTCGAGGGCGCCTGTCGGCTCGTCCCCGAACAGCAGCGCCGGCTGGGTGACCAGGGCGCGAGCGATCGCCACTCGCTGCTGCTGTCCACCGGAGAGCTCTCCGGGGCGGTGCTTGCGACGGGACGTCAGGCCGGTGCGCTCGATCACGTCGTCGACCAGTCTGCGGTTGGGCCGCTTGCCGGCCAGCTTCAGCGGCAGCGTCACGTTGTCCACCACATTCAGCGCCGGCAGCAGATTGAAGCTCTGGAAGACGAACCCGATCCGGTTCCTGCGCAGCTTGGTCAGCGCGCGCTCCTTCATCTGCGTCAGATCCTGGCCCTCCAGAAGGACGCTGCCGGACGTCGGCCGGTCCAAGAGCGCGGCACAGTGCAGAAAGGTGCTCTTGCCGGAGCCGGACGGGCCCATCACGGCGGTGAACGTATGCCGCTGAAAGCCCATCGTCACTCCGGCAAGCGCCTCCACACTGTTGCGCGTCCGGCCATACACCTTGCGGACGTCCTGTAACCGCAGCAGCTCGCCCGTGTCCGGCCCCTCGTCTTCCGAACGCATGAAGATCTCCTAGATCTCAAGTAATTCCATCAGTTCGAGCCGGCCGAAGGAGCCGTCCAGGAGCGATGGAGCTGGAAAACGCTGTAGCTGAAGCACAGTTGATTTGTCTTTCCGAAACGCTGCTCGAATGCGCTGAAGTGTTCGGCGGCGAATACGGAGATCTGACGGATACGCACGTCGCAGCCCAAAATCGCGGGCGAGAGGACGGTAGCGAAGCTCTGCCACCCCGGAACATGGGGCTAGCCCTACCTTTGATCCGGTGGACAACCGCCGTTCGCAGTTCGTCGACCGCCGCGTACTGCCCGGCAAGACCGATCCGCCTGCGCACCCGCGCGGGCTCGCGGACCACGTCGAACCCGGCCACCTCGGCTCGTCGCCGCGGTCGCCGCGCAGGCCAATTTCGGCGACCTGGCCGCGCAACGCCTAAAGGATCGCGGATACGTGCGCATGCCCCAGGAAAGCAATGATGCAGATGACCTGGTTTGTGGGCCGGAAACATGCGGCAGGCCGAGGGGCTTGTTATTAGTGGTCCGTGAAGTGTGGCCGCCCGCACCCGCTGAGCGGGCACGGGCGGCTTACTGTCAAACCCGGAACCGGCCGGCTACCGGGCGGTGAACGCCCGGACGGAGGACTTCTTGGCGCCCCCTCCGTTGATCACGAACTGCGATCCGGGCTCTTTGAGGATGTCGCCGTCGCGCGAGCCGCTGATCGTCACGTCGGTGAGCGTCGCACTGCCGCGTGCGCCGCCCATGGCGAGGATGCCGGAGCCGTTGTTGGACTTGGAGATCGTCACGTCGGAGATCTTCACGTCCGGCATGGCACCGCCACCCGTCTTGAACTGGATGCCGTCGTACGTCGAGTCATGGATGTCGGTGTCGCGGATCGTGACACCGGGGATGTCGGGGCCCTGGGCGAACAGCGTGATCGCGCCGAACTCCTGGTCCTCGTTCCAGAACGCGCCGCCGGTTCGGTAGAGCCCGTTGTTCGCGATCAGCGTCTGCCCGGTGAAGGGAATCGGGTCGTGGTCGGTCGCGAGCATGATGCCGGGGTAGTTCATGGTGTCGTACACGAGGTTGTTCTCGATCTTGTTGCCGTAACCGCCGTACACGGCAATGCCGTTGGCGCGCCAGGGCAACTGCACGGTGTTGTTGCGGAAGGCGTTGTCGTGGCCGACGTCCACCGATGTGTCCTTGACGTACTTGCTGGCCCACACGGCGAGGGCGTCGTCACCGGTGTTGCGGAAGGAGGAGTTGAAGACGGTGGAATTCCGGGTGCCGTTGGTGAAGTTCACGCCGTCCGCGTACGTGTTGCGGATGCGCATCCCGTTGAACTCCAGGCCGTCGCCGGGACCCCACAGCTCCGGGATGTTGCTGTAGTCGCGGCCGACCCAGGCACCCACGTTGGCGTGCTCGATCCAGACATCATTGATCTTGGTGTTCTTGCCGAAGCGGCCGTTGAGACCCACACCCCCCTCCGCGTTGCCGTCGCCGCCGCGGATGGCACCCGAGCCGAAGATGGCGATGCCGGAGATCTTGGTGTTGTCGTCGATGTCGAAGCCGAAGTTGCCCTCGTGCGGATGGTTGATGCCGCCCGCCTCGTGCGGCGGGGTCAGCGTGTAGAGCTGGGAGTGCCACATGCCCGCGCCCCGGATCGTCACGTCACGGATGCCCACCTGGTTGAACTGCCCGCGGTTCAAAGGGTCGTCGGTGAGAATCTTCTGCTCCTGGCGCCACTGTCCTGCCGGGATCCACACGCACGCGATGTCGCCGTTCTGGTCGGCGGTCACGGCCCGCTGGATCGCGGTCGTGTCGTCGATGCCGTCGTTGGGGATCGCTCCGTACGTGGTGATCGACGTGCACTCGGCGGGCTTGCTCGCCGCGGGCGCCACCTGCTCCAGATCGACCAGATCGACGATGTAGAACGCGGCGTCGTCACCGGCGTCGCGCTGCAGCTTGAACTTGGTTCCCTGTGGATACGTCTGCGTGAGCAGTGCGTGCGATTCGTCGAAGAGCCGCCGCGCGTCGCCGCCCGGGGTGTTGGTCAGACCCTCGGGCTGGTCGGTGTTGCCGTACAGCCAGCTGTGCTTGGAGGACAGGCTCAGCTTCTGCACGAACTTGCCGTCCGCGTAGAGGCTGAGGGTCTTCGACTGCCCGCCACCGCCCGGAGCGTCGGGTATCGAGTTGCGTACGACGATGGAGTTGGCCGCACTGGTCGAGCTGAACTCCACATACTGACCGGTGGAGTTGAGACGGACGGACTTCCGCCCCGAGGACTCGGTCGCGAAATTGGTGTGCCCGAAGGTGCGCGCGGCGTCGGCCTCGAGCAGCGTGCCTTCGTACCGACCGTCCTCCGCCTCGTACTCGACGTACGGCACGGCCGCCCCGCGCCCGACCACGATGGAGCGCGCGAAGACGTTGTTGTTCTCGTTGGTCTCGGCGACCGTGTTCGTGGCGTCGGCGGTCGCGGTGAGCGTGGCGCCGCCGCTGGCCGCGGTCCAGCTGCCGCTGATGCTCACGGTGGCCGTCTCACCCGCGGCGATAGCCGGAGCCGCACCATTGAGGGTGGTACCGCCCACCGTCAGACGGGTCACCGACCCCGCGCTCACGCCGCTGGTGCCGCGGTTGTGGACCTTCGCGGCGAAGGTGACGTTGGCGCCCACGGCGGGGTTCGCCGGGTTGGACGTGATCCCGGTGACTTCGAGGTCGGGCCCAGGACTCTGACCAACCGTCAATTTCTCCTCAGCGGTGCGACTGTTGTTGTCGTCGTTCTGCTCATCGATCGTGTCGCTCGGGTCGACCACCGCGGACACGGTGTAACTCCCCTGCGCGCGCTTGCCGATGCCCGCCTTGACGACAGCCGACTCACCGGCGCCGAGCGCGGGCACCGAAGCACTGCCCGCGACGGTGCCTCCGAGGCTGACGTTCACCGTGGTCGCGCCCGCGGCCGCGCTGCCGGTGTTGCGCACCGTGGTGTTCACGGCTATCTCGTCACTCTCGGAGGGCTTCGCAGGGTCCCAGGTGAGGTTCGAGACGGTCAGGTCGGGATTGGGCGCCGGGGTCCCGATCACCTGGAACTCGGCTGCCTGCGCCCCGTATCCGGAGCTGTTGCTGAAGATCTTCAGCTGTACGTCGGCGTACCGGCCGCTGACCGGAATGGTCACGGAGTTCCGGTTCCCGGAGGGATTGAAGCTGTAATCAGCGCGCGCCTTCAGGGACTTGAAGCCCTGAGCCGACTGCTCGCGCCCGAGCACCTCGATGCTCTGCGTGCGCGTCGACCAGGCGGCGTCGGGGTTGAGTTTGACGACGACCGATTCAAGATCGGCGTTGGCGCCGAGCTTCACCGTCAGCGTCGACGGGTGGCCGCTCGACTCCCAATAGGTGCTCGTGCTGTTGTCGTTGGCGTTCGTGGCGAAGTAGTTCTGCGTCGACGATGACGCCTCGATCGGCTTGTTCAGAGCGAGGTTCGCGGGCTCGGCCGCGGGCCGCGCGGGGGCCGCGCCGGCACTGACGGGCACAAGGCCCAGGGCTATCAGTCCAGCGCTGAGCGCGACGGTGATCAGCCGCCGGCTGCGTTGCTTCCATCTCATGGCGTCCTCTGTTCCACGGGGGGCTGCGGTGCCGCGGTGCGCCTTGCCGACGCAGCGCGGGGAGGAGCGGGGACTTGCTTGGGCGGTCGGATCGCCCGGCAGGAACTCACGTTTCACGTAGGCCTGTTGAGCCGGTAGTCCGCCCCGTTGGGCCGGTGCGGATCCATGCGGACCTATGTGAAATTTGCCGAATCTAGTCGACTTCTTGCGCCCACGACAGCACAGATTTGCCGCACACCACAGGAATGTCAACGCTTCGCACACACCACTCAACTCCGGTCTGTTCCAGGGCAGTTCAAACCCCACAGCCGCCGCAGCCGCCACGCCCCTGGCCAACGGGGTGCCGCGAAGGGGCGACGGACAGCGCCACACCTGACCGACTACGCGAAGTTCTTGCTCGATTTCATCAGGATCTTGCGAAGCAGGTGTCGGCCCGACGCGGGGCCCCAAGCTCGCCCCGCTGCCGAGCACGGGCGCCGGCGTCGTCGGCATCACCCAGTTGAGAGCAGGCCCTGACCCGGTACCGGAGAAGCGATGCAGTACCAGCCACTGGAAATCGTTCGCTGCCCGAGGCAGGCGCTTCTAGCCTGCATCGGGTGATGACAGCCGATGACGTGTTGTTCGTTCTGACCCAGTTGCAGCGGGCGAAGGTGGACGTCTGGGTCGGTGGAGGATGGGGGATCGACGCTCTGCTCGGCGAGCAGACCCGAGACCACCGCGACCTGGACTTGATGCACCGGCAAGACCAGGAAGGCGCTGTGCTGACGGTCCTCTCCGCCGAAGGATTCGGGGAGAGCCTGAACTGGAGGCCCGTCCGATTCGTCGTGACAGCGCCCGACGGGCGAGAGATCGACCTTCATCCGCTGGTCTTCTCCGATGACGGCTCAGCAGTGCAGGCGTCCCCCGAACCTCAGCGTCCGTTCATCTATCCCTCCGCGTGCTTCGCGACGGGCAGCGTCCAGGGGGCCCCTGTCCCGTGCTTGTCCGCCGAGCAACAGGTCTACTTCCACCAGGGATACGAACCATCGGCACGCGACCGGCACGACATGGCACAACTCCGCCGCGCCTTCGGGATCGCCACGCATTTCTGACCCATGCCGTCGGTGCGCGCGCCGTCAGGTTCGTCCGCGCCGGCGGAATGGCCTCACTGATCGCGCAACTGCTCGGCGGCCTCCTGGTACGCCTCGGCGGCACGGGCGAAGTAGTCGAAGAGGACGTCGAGTTGCTCCGGCTCATACCCGCCGAGGATCTGGCCGATCTTCTGTCGCGCCGGGGCCATGACGCGGTCGAGGTCCGCGGGTTCGCCGACCGGCTCGACGGTCACCTTGCGCCGGTCGACGGGGTCGGGGACGCGGCGCACGTAGCCCGCCTGCTCCAGGCGATCGATCAGGCGGGTGGTCGGCCCGGTCGTCAGGCCGGTGCGCGCGGCCAGTTCGCCCGGGGTCATCGCGCCCGTCAGCTGCAGGATGTTCAGCGCGTACAGATCGGTTGCGCCGAGCTCGCAGGCCCGGGCGCTCGCATGGCTGTGGAGCAGCACCGCGCTGAGGTACTGGCGGTAGATCTGGCCCGCATCGGGGCGCATGGCCGGCGTTGACATGGGCTCCCCCACTCCCTAATCTCTTCCTCAACGCAGAGACTTCCTCTGCGCAGTAACTTCGCCTACGAAGCTATCACGGGGGAGCCTGACCATGAACGCCACCAGCACAGCACAGCCCGAGCAGACCGAGCCCGCCACCACCCCGGCCCCGAAGAACCGCCGTCGCCGCCGCATCAAGATCGCCCTGGGCGTCACCGCGCTGACGCTGGCCGCAGCCGCCGGCGGTGGATACCTGTGGCTCAACGCCGTCTCCGACGTGAAGAACCTCGGCGTCAGCGACTGCAACGCGATCGAGCCCGAAGTCACCGCCACCCCGGCCGGCACCGCGACCGCCGACGACCAACGGGCCCTCTGCCACACCCTGCGCTCGATGAAGGACGCGTGGGCCCGGCACGACGCCACCGCGTACGGCGACCACTTCGCCAAGGACGCCACCTACACCAGCTACGTGGGCACCGCCTACCAGGGCCGACGCGACATCGCCGAAGGCCACCGCGCCCTGTTCGACGGATTCCTCAAGGGCACCAAGCTCTCCGACTCGTGGCTCAGCATCCGCTTCTACGGCCCCGACACCGCCGTTGCCACCAGCCGCGGCGACACCTACGAGGGCGGAGAGCCGAAGGCGGCCGACCTCTCCAAGACGCAGACCTACACACTGGTCCGCCAGGCCGACGACACATGGCGCATCGCCGCCTTCCAGAACACCAAGCGCCAGCGCGTCATGGAACGCATCTCATTCCTGTTCTCCCCCGACACCAAGCCCCGGGCCGAGAAGTGACCCCGCATGGCAGCAGCACATTCAGCGCTGAAATCACAGCCTCTCAGCGCTGACGGCGGCAGTCCCGGCCGGGGCGATGCGGCGCAGCAGGAAGCCGGCGGTCAGCGCCATGACGAACATCGACACCGCGTACACCGCCGAGGGGATGGCCATCCGGGTGCTGTCAAGGAGCGAGGGGCTGAGGGCGATCGCCATCGACAGCGTGGTGTTGTGCATGCCGATCTCGAAGCAGGTGGCGACGGACTGCCGGTGGTCGCCGCGGGCCAGCCGGGTCGCGGCGTAGCCGATGGTGAGGGAGATCGCGCCGAAGAGGAAGACGACGAGGCCGACGTCGGCGAGATAGCCGAGCACATTCTCCCGCTCGGCGGTGAGCGCGGCGATGATGATGCCGACGAGCGCGGCAACCGCCGTCACCTTGACCACCCGCGTGGAGCGCTCCGCGAAGTCCGGACGGCGGTGTCGGACCAGCATCCCCGCCGCGACCGGCACCAGGACGACGAGGAAGACCTGCAGTGTCTTGTCGAAGCGCAGTCCCAGCGCCTCGTCCGTACCGGTCATGAAGTGGTCGAGGGAGAGATTCACGACGATCGGCAGCGTGACGACGGCGATGACCGAATTGATGGCGGTCAGCGTGACGTTGAGGGCGACGTCGCCGCCGAAGAGATGGCTGAAGATATTGGCCATCGTGCCGCCGGGAGAGGCCGCGAGCAGCATCATGCCGACAGCCAGCGCGGGACTCAGGTCGAAGGCGAGCACCAGGCCCAGACAGACAGCGGGCAGCAGCACCAGTTGGCAGACGAGCGCGACGGCCACAGGCCGCGGATACGCCGCGATCCTGCGGAAGTCGGCCACGGACAGGCCGAGTCCGAGACCGAACATGATCACGGCGAGGACGGCAGGCAGCAGATAGGTGGTCAGCGGCGAGTCCACGCAAACAGACTCCGGGAAGCTGCTCGAAAAGTCCACGACCATGCAGAACGGCTACCGCACGGTGGCCGCGGCGGAGAGGTGGCAAGGCCCCGCGCAGCACCCCGGTTCGGTCCGGGGCGCTGCGCGGCGGTCCGGACCGTGGGTCGCTCGGGTCAGTGGGCGCGGGTCACCTGTGCGGCGAGGAGGTGTGAGTCGAGGAGGGTGATGTCGGCGGTGCGGTCGGCCCGGGAGTAGCCGGCCAGCATGCGTTTGGTCGTGATCAGAGCTTCGGGCGAGCGTCTGGCGAGCGGTCTGGTCCACGCGGTGACGGCCTCTTCCAGAGCGTCGGGCGTTGTCACCTTGTGCAGGAGCGAGATGCGGTGCGCGGTGGTGGCGTCGAACGTGTCGCAGGTGAGCATGAGTTCGCGGATCCTGGCGGCTCCGGCCTCGGAGATCAGGCGGCCCATGGCGCCGCCCCACGCCGGGGGCAGGCCGACGCCGACCTCCGGCATGCGGAACCGGCACGTGTCCGCGCCCGCGCGCAGGTCGCAGTACGAGGCCAGCGCGAGGCCTGCTCCGATGATCCCGCCATGGAGCCGGGCGATAGTGATCGCGTGGGTGTTCTCGAACGCTTGGCACAGGCGGTGGGCCTTGTCCGCGATACGGCGCAGGGCGGCGCCGGTCGGGTCCGCCTCCATGGCCGCCTGGAACTCGGTGCGGTCGACCCCCAGGCTGAAGTCCTCGCCCATCGAGGACAGCACCAGAATGCGGATGTCGGGCCGTTCGTGGAGATCGTCCAGTACCGCGATGAGGTCGTCGATGACGGCGACGCTCAACGTATCGTCCTGCCCTGCGGGGTTGAGGCGGACATGGAGGACCGGGCCGTCCTGCTCGACGCGTATCGCCTTGCGGGACGGCACAGTGAAGAAGCGATTCTGTTCTGTCATGCGAACGTAACGTCCAAGTTCAGCGGGCGCCGGAACGCCACTCGGGGCGCCCATGTCGGGGGGCGGACCAGAGTGAGACGGGGAAGGCGCTGTGTCAGGTGACGGAGGAGGATCTGGGCCTCGAGGCGGGCCAGCGGGGCGCCGATGCAGTAGTGGCTACCTCCACTGAAGGCGAGGTGGGCGGGCTTGCGCAGCGGGTCGAAGCGGTCGGGGTCGCTGTGCTTGGCCGGATCACGGTGCGCCGCCGCCACCATGAGGTGAACCATCTGGTCCCGGCGGATCTCGACTCCTTCCAGGATCGTGTCCTGGGAGGCGACCCGGCTGATCACATGGGTGGGTGGGTCGAAGCGGAGTGTCTCCTCGACGAATCCGGGTACGAGATCCGGGCAGGAGGCAATCAGGTCCCACCGCTCCGGGTGTTCGACGAGCCGCAGCGCCATCGACGACAGCAGGGTCGATGTGGTCTCCAGAGCTGCCAGCACGACGAACAGAACAAGCAGATACACCTGCTCGTCGGCTTCGGCGCGGTCCGGCTCGATCGCGTCCCACGCCTGTATCCACCGGGACACGGGGTCGTCGCCGGGCCGGGAGCGCCGACTGCGGACGTGATCGACCAGGTAGGCGCGCAGTTCGGCGGTGGCGGCGTCCGATCTGGCCAACTGCGTGGCGGAGGGCAGCAGTTCCTGGGTGAAGACCTGCTCGTGGGTCAGTGTGCGCAGGCGTGGCCAGTCCGCGGCGGGCAGACCGAGCCAGTGCCCGATGGCCGCGACGGGCAGTTCTTCGCTGACCAGGGCGGCGAAGTCAGCCTCGTCGTGCCGTAGTTGCTCGACCAGCGCGTCGAGGAGCCGGCCGACCACCTTGTCGAGCGTCTGACCGATGTCCTGGATGGTGGTGCGGTCGAAGCCGCCGGCGGCCCGGCGCACCCGCGTGTGGTGAGGCGAGTTGAGCCCGGGCAGGGTGTTGCTCATCTCCCGCGAGGAAGGGGCGTTCCAGCGTGTGCCCGCCCCCTGCCGTTCTCGCCAGCTCGCATCGGGTTCGAGCCACTCGCGGCTCCGCAGTACCTGGTCGCAGATGTCGAAGCCGGTGACGAGGAAGCCACCCCAAGGGGCGGGACTGACCCCGCCCCTCGCAGCGAGTTCGGCGTAGATGGGAAAGGGGTCGGCCTGGCCCTTTGCGGTTCGCAGTCGAGAGAACTGGGATACTGCGGCCCGGCGATCGTACGGCCGGGAGGTGACAATTCCCATGGCGACGGCTCCTTTCTGAGCATCAGCCGCCATGGATACCCACATGATCGTTCAAGCATCCAATAACCCACAGTTCTCAAGAAGTTACTTAGATCACTCGCCTCTCGTCCATGCCACGAATCGGCTGAACAGACCCCCTTTACGCTGCCTCGAAGCGGCGGAACCGGAATCTGCCTGGCTGCCCCGGGCGAGCAGCGCGTCCGCGGGAGCGACCGGCGGCTGGACGCCGGACGCCGTCTGCTGCTGGCTGAAGTCGCCCGCGGCAAAGGGAATCCTTCGCGAAGTGAAACGAACGGGGAGCGTCACCAGTGAGCGACTCCACGGCGACGGCACCCAGGCGAGGGCCGCGAACGGCCGGCTCAGCTCGACATCCGGCAGCCGCTTGAGCAGGGACTCGACGGCGGTGACCGCGATCATGAACGCCGGGTCCTTGGCGGGGCAGCCGTGCGGCCCTGCTCCGAAGCCCAAGTGCGCCTTCGCGCTGAGCTGTTCACGGTGGACGCTCAGCTTGGGGTCGGTGTTGGCCGCGGCGAAGGAAATCAGCACCGGATCGTTGGCCCGAAGCGTCCTGCCGCCCAGTTCGACGTCGTGCGTCGGGTAGTGGGCCGCGTAGTTGGCGATCGGGGCGTAGTTCCACAGGGTCTGGGAGACAGCGCCCTCGACCGGCAGGCCGGTCTGCCACTGCTCGTCCAGGTACAGCGCGCTGCTGGTGCCGATGGTGGCCGCCAGGGGTGCCGTTCCGCCGGAAAGGAGCGTCACGAGCTGGTGCAGCACCTCCTCGTCGCTCAGCCCGGCCGGGTGCTGCATCAGACGAGTCGTCAGGTCCGCGCCCGGCTGGCGGTGCTTGAGCGCGATCAGCTCGGCGAGCGCGCCGCCAAGTACCTCGTCGGCACCGGGCGTGCCCTCGAAGATGCCGCTGATCCCGGCGATCACCCGGTCGCCGAGCTCGGGCGGGCAGCCGAACAGGTGGCTGAAGATCAGCAGCGGCAGCGGACCGGCGTAGGCCGACATCAGATCCGTCTGGCCGCCGGGGTCGGTGCTGAATTGGCTGATCAGGTAGTCCGCGGACTGCTGCGTGAGGCGGATGAGTTGGCGCTCGTCGACCGTGGCGAGGCTGTCGGTCACGACCTGGCGCAGCCGGGCGTGGGACGCGCCGTCGCTGAAGAGGGCGTTCGGGCGGTAGCCCATCATCGGCAGGGCCGGGCTGTCGGCCGGGACGCGCCCCTCGTTCAGCGCGTTCCAGCGCCGGGAGTCGCGCAGGAAGGACGCGGGGTTGTGCAGGATGTGCAGGGCCGCGTCGTAGCTGGTGACCAGCTCGACCTGGACGCCGGGGGCGATGTCCACGGGGGCACTGGGGCCGGCCGCGCGCAGGTGCGCGTAGTGACCGTCGGGGTCGGCACCGAACGAGGGACCGTAAAGGTGCAGGTTCTCGTGCGCGGGGCAGCCCGGCGGTATGTACGAGGTCTCTGAGGGCTGTTGCATTCCGGGGCTCCTAGGGCCTGTCCGGCGGATCAGGCCGCGTATGGGTGACGGTCACTTGTCGGTGCTGGCAGCGGGGTCTGGTGCGTGCGGCCGCACGGCGGACGGCTGAGGCATCGCTGAGCGATGGTGAGGGAGGACAACGCCGCAGATGTGCGCACCAGACCCCGCGCCCGCGGCATGGTCCGCCGGGCAGGCCCTAGGCGAGCAGGGACATGAGGTGCTGCACGAGGGTGATGAGTGCCTGCGCCGCGGACTCCTCGTCGCGTACGTCGCATCTGACGACCGGGGTCTCCGGCGAGAGGTTCAGCGCCTCGTGCACTTCGTCGAGCGGGTAGTGGACGGTGCCGTCGAAGTGATTGACGCCGATCGCGTACGTCAGGCCGAACCGTTCCACGAGGTCGAGCACGGGAAACGACTCGTCCAGGCGCTCGGGATCGACGAGGACCAGCGCGCCGAGGGCGCCGCGCGACAGTTCTTCCCACATCTCCTTGAAGCGCTCCTGCCCGGGTGTGCCGAACAGGTAGAGAACGAGGGTGTCACTGAGGCTGAGGCGGCCGAAGTCCATGGCCACGGTCGTGGTCTTCTTGTCCGGCGTGCCGGAGAGGTCGTCGAAGCCGACGCTGGCCTCGGTGATCTCCTCCTCGGTCCGCAGCGGCTCGATCTCGGAGAGGGCGCCGATGCAGGTGGTCTTCCCGACCCCGAAGTGCCCCACTATGAGGATCTTCACCGCATGGGAGACATCTGGATCCAGGTACAAGAGTCACGCTCCGAATCGGTTCTTCAGGCCATTGAGCACAGCGCTGACCAGTTCCCTGTCGACCCGTTCGGCACGTGGTATGGGCTTCCTGACGAGGATCAGGCCGCCCTCCTCCAACTGCGCGAGGAGGATGCGCACGATGCCCAGCGGCAGGTGGGTGTGTCCGGCCACTTCGGCCACGGACAGGAATCCGTTGGCCACCAGGTCGATGACCGTGCGCGCTTCCGGGGACAGCGCGCGCACCGCTGTCTCGGCGTCGCGAACGGCCGTCACCAGGGCGGTGTGTTCGTACTGGTGATCCGGGGGCAGGGCTCGCCCGTTCGTGATCACGAAGAGTGGCACTAACGGGGAGGTCAGTTCCAGTCCCCCGTCCGGGTCCTCAGACATCGCCGGCTCCCCCTCCGTGCACGGACTGCGCGGTCAGATCGGGCACCACTTCGTGGAGCCGGGTGGTGAACTCCTCGATGTCGCAGTCGTGTTCGGCGGCGGCGGCGAGGAAGGCCCCTTCGCCGGCGGCGATCAGGAAGATCCAGCCGTGCGAGAACTCGATGACCGTCTGCCGCCACGCGGCGTCCTCGACGGCGCCCGCGAACTGTGCCGTCACTCTGCTGTAGGCGTGGATGCCGGTCATGGCAGCGGAGATGGTGTCCGCCAGGTCCCGGGTCATCCCCGCGGTCGCCCCGCGCGGCAGTCCGTCGCCGCCAAGGAGCACGGCGTGCCGGGCGCCTCGCACGTCGGCGATCGCCCGGTCAAGGGCGGGCAGCACGAAACCCGATCCACCGGTCTCGTGCCTGGCCGCATCGGCGTAGCCTCCCGCCGGAGCCTCGTCCGCCGGGATTCTGGGCGCCGATGTGAGGTTGTTGCCCAGCCTGGCCACCAGCCGGTGCATGCGGAAGGAGATCTGCTGCATGTCCACGTCGGGCTCTGCGGCCGCGGCGAGGTAGGCGCCCTGACCCGCCCCGATCAGGAAGATCCAGCCGTGCGAGAACTCGATGACCGTCTGACTCCACTGCCCGTCCTTCGCCGTACCGGCGAAGTGGGCGGTGGCCCGGCTGAGGGACTGCATACCGGCCATGGCCGCGGAGATGGTGCCCACGTCCTTGGGGCCAAGTCCCTCCGTGGAGCCGCGGGGAAGACCGTCGGCGGACAGCAGGACGGCGTGCCGCGCCCGGGGCACGTTCTGCACGATGTCCTGGAGCATCCAGGACAGGTCTGCGGTCATTCGTCTTCAGACCCTTCAGCAGACTCCGTGTCGAGGTTGCGGCCCGACATCGTTCCCTTCTGGAAGGCGCCCAGGCTGCGGCCCGAGGTGCGCGGCACTGCGCCGGTGGCCGGGAACGCGGGCGGCCGGGCGGCAGCGGCGTCGGGCACGCTCGCGACCGGCGACTGGCGTGCTCCACGCTTCGGCAGACCGTGCACCGTGCGCCGGGGGGGCGCGGCAGGCGTCTCAGCCTGCTCGATCTGCTCGATCGGCGCGGTCAGCGCGGTCGGCGCGGTCGGCTCGGGTGACGAGGTCGGCTCGGGCGGCGCGGTCCTGCGGATGGGGCTGACAGGCGCCTCCTGAGCCTGCGGCTGCGTATCCTCCATGGTCCACAGCTCCTCGGGCAGCAGGACGACGGCACGGACACCGCCGTACCGCGAGACTCCGGTGACATCCACCTTGAAGCCGTACTGACGGGCGATCAGACCGATGACGGGGAAACCGAACTTGGGCTGGTTGCCGAGCTGCGACAGGCGGGGGACGTCGGTGCCGGAGAGCAGCGCGGTCGCCCGCTGCCGGTCCTCGTCACTCATGCTGACGCCGGCGTCGTCGATGACGATGCACAGGTTGTTCTGGATACGCTGGAAAGTCACCTCGATCGGCGCGTCCTGCTGGGAGAAGCTGGCAGCGTTGTCAAGGAGTTCGGCCACGGCGAGGGCGACGGGCGCGACCGCGGACGCCTTCAGCGCTAGACCGGTCTGCTGCATGATGGCGACCCGGTTGAAGTTACGGATCTGGCCCTGGGCGCTGCGCACCACGTCGTAGACGCTGGCCGGCCTGTTGCGCCGGCCGAGGGGCGCGCCGCACATCACGGCGATGCCCTGGGCCTTGCGCGCCATCTGGGCGTTGGCGTGGTTCACGTCCAGGAGGTCACTGAGGACGGCGTGTCCTCCGTAGCGCCGCTGAACACCGTCAAGGAGCGTGGTCTGCTCGGCCGCAAGGCTCTGCAGGAAGCTGGCGGCACCCTTGAGGACCGCCTTGGTGTTCTCCTCTGCGGCTTCTTTCGCCTCCAGGATGGCGCCGTCGCGCTCGTCCCAGATTCTCTGCAACTCGACGCGGGAGACGTGAAGCTGGCCGTTCAGAGTGGTCAACTGCTGGCGCAGTTCGGCTTCTGTCTGCTGCTTCTTCGCCGCGAGGGCTCTACTGCGAGCGGTGAGTGCGACAACGGCGGCGACGGCTACCGCCGCTATCACAACCAGGCACCACACCAGTGCGTCTTGTGTCATGGAAACCTTCCTCGGCGCATGGCCAGCAGTGAGCGACAGATGCACTTCGTCAGGGCCGGCCACACGGCCCAGAGCAACGCCCGACACGCGATGCACACACAGGGGGCACATCGCAATGAGGCGCGCGGGACAAGTGGATCAAGATCGCGAATGCCGGGATGCTATCACCGTGATCACCCCTCAAATTCCGCTCAGATGCGCCCCTTGCCCGGCCGGGAATCCGGGGGCTTTTTCTGGCGGGTGAGCGCCTGCGGTTCGCAGCGACGGCCGTCCGACATGCCCTCGCCACCAGGCTCGATGTCCGCACTTCTGCGACGCGTCGACGGACGTCGACTCCATCCGGCCGACAGTTGAAAAGCGGACTTATCCCCAGAGGGTACGGGGGCGTCAATAGCCCCGCGCGCCGCCGCCCAGCGACTATTTCCGGCCGGTGGGGCGTCGGAAGTTGGCTTAAATCTACAGCCATGTAGATGAGTCATGCGGCGTTCCGGAAGTCCGAAAGCCGCCGCTCGCGGCAACCGTGGCCCTACCCCTGAGCCCCGTACGGCAAAGCGGCCGCAGACGGAAAGGGGAGAGTCGTCGACGCCGCCGCGACGCAACCGGTCCATCCACCGCCGAACCCGCTCCGGATTTGCCGTAATGGCAAGCAGACTTGCTGACGCGCTCAGGTCGAGCGCACCATCCAATCATCGACCCCACCGGCCGGTCCGCGGCAGGCGGCCGTGCTGAGGCGGCCGTCGACCGGCCGTCGACCGGCCGTCGAACCGGCCGTCGAACCGGCCGTCGAACCGGTCGAGGATTTCGGCCAGTGGGGAGCCCTGACGGCAGTGGCGGGTGACCGCCACCTTGGAGAGGAAGACATTGTGTCCAACGACTATTTCGGTGGCGACGACGCCTTGGCCGAGTACGACGGGTGGCGTCAGAGCCGATGGGAGGAGATGGCCGGCCAGGACGGGAAAGCGGGCCGCATCGCCTATCGGCTGATCACGGAACCGGGTCAGGAAGTCCCCGAGGTTCCCGGCCGGTGGACGTCCACCGGCTTCTCGAGGAGCCTGACACTGACCGCGGCCCATTCGGAGGGCGTGTCCGTCGATGACCAGGCCGTGGACGGCACGGTGGAACTGACCAGCGCCAGCCGGCTGTCCTTCCCCGGCGGGCTGCGCGGCACCATCGAGGAACTGCGGGGAGCCCATGTCCTGGTCGTGTGGGATCCGGCCGCGCCCACTCTCGTCGGCCTGCGCGGGATCCAGGCCTGGCCGTGGGATCCGGCCTGGACCGTCGACGCGGAATACCGTCCGGCGGAGGCCGGGCGCCTCCTGGAAATAACCCGGCTGACCAGCCCGAGCATGCGGGACACCCTCCCGGCCCCTGGTGACTTCGTCTTCGATCTGCGAGGCGAGCGGCACACGCTCCAGGCGTTCGGCGTGGGCGGCGACACCCTGCTGATCACGTTCACCGACGGCACCAGCGGCACGGACACGCCCGGCATGGGCCGGTGGCTGATCCTGCCCCGGCCCAAGGGCGCCACGGAGGACGGCACGGGTACGGCCCGTTTGGACTTCAACCGGGCCGTTGTCCCCCACCACATGTTCTCGTCGGCCTTCCCCTGCCCCCTGCCACCCCAGGCGAACCACCTCCCCCTACGCGTCGAAGCGGGAGAACGCGCCCCCGTCCTCGAAGAAGAAACGGCCGTCGGCACCGCGACCGGCCCCACCGTCTGACATTCGCCGCAACCGGCACACCCGAAAGGAAAAGACAATGACAATGACACCCGACCAGGACCTTCGCGCAGCAGCGGTGCACTACCTCCGGCAGTGGGAGGTACGGGACTACGCCACGATGCGCTCCCTGTGTACCGACACCGCCACCGTGTGGCACAGCGACGGAAGCGGCGACCAGCCGATCGACGAGAACATGGAACTGCTCAAGCGACTCGCCGCAGACGTCGACACACTCCGATACGACATCGTGCGGCAGTTCCAGGACGGCGACGAAGTACTCCAGCAGCAAGTACTGCACCTGACCATGACCGACGGGTCCCGCAGTGACGTACACGCGGCGATGTACTTCCGGTTCGACGGCGGCCTCATCGACCACATCGACGAATACTTCAACATCGTACCGATCAACGCATCCATGCCGTCGTCCGGATCGCCCGACCAGCGCTGACCGCGGGGGGCAGTTGCAGCACTGGATGCTGTTGGTAGATCCGGGCCAGTGCGCGACGTCGGCCTTCAAGACCTGATCGTGGTCTTGAAGGCCGCCGCTGTGGGGCGGCGTCTTTGACGAGATCACCGCCGGGCCGCACGGATGCAACGGCAGCTCGTTCCGCCCTCTACAGGGGATCACCTTCGGAACGCCTCTCGCGGTGGTGACGCCTCTCTGTTGGCTGAGGTCCGGCACCGAGGAGTTGAGTTCCGTCGCGCAGCCCGCAGCCACCAAGACAGGGCGATAGCATTGCAGAACTAGTTCTGAATTTATACCAGTAGGCATCGGAGAGGAGAAGTCGTGTCCGACCGGACGGATCACGTCACCTTCCAGCACGGGCAGGAGTTCCTGAGCGCCATCTCGGAGCGCTGGAACTACCAGATCCTGCGGGAGGTGTTCTTCGGGGTGAGCCGATTCGGGGAACTCAAACGAGCGCTCGGCATCTCGGCGAACATCCTCACCTCGCGACTGGCCACCCTGACGGAGCTCGGCCTGCTCTCGAAGCGCGCCTACCGGACGGACAAGCCGTGGTACGAGTACGAGCTCACCGATAGTGCTCGTGAACTCGTCGTCCCCGCCATCGTGGCGATCACCCGCTGGGCCGAGACTCGCGCGACCGACACGGACGCCACGCGGCACCCGCTGATGCACACGGCGTGCGGCAACCCGACCGACCCCTACCCCGCATGCAGCAGCTGCCACGAGCCGATAGAGGCAGCAACCCTGCGCCCCATACCCACCCAGGAGAGCAGCTCGGGCGAACCCGGCCCGCAACCTCCCGGGCGCCCGGCCTGATCCGGATCGGCGAGCCACTCCACTGGTAGCAATTTGGAACTAGTAGCGTTACGCTACCAGTACAGCTAGTGGAGAGGACTGCTCATGACGACCACGAATTGGTTCGAAGGCGGCACCGAGGAACTGATCCCCACCGCACTGGGGCTGATCAATGTGCGCATCGGCGGCCGCCCTGACGGCCCGGCCATGGTGTGCTGGCCGAGCCTGATGATGGACGGCACCATGTGGCGACACCAGTACGAGCACTTCTCCCCGACCCACCGCATGGTGCTCATCGACAGCCCCGGACACGGAAAGTCCGACGCGCTGCGCAAGCTCATCGACATGAAGCAATGCGCGGACGCTCTCGTCGAGATCCTGAACGCCCTCGACATCGAGAAGTGCATCCTGATGGGCAACAGTTGGGGCGGCATGCTCGCCGGCGTCTTCCCGGCCTACTACCCGGAACGGACGGCAGCGGCGATCGGTATCAACTGCACCGCTTCGCTGCCCACGACGTTCGAGAGCATCTGGGCCACGGCGCTTTCCAGCTTCCTGTCCCTGCACGCGAAGATGCCGCCGCTGGCCGCCAAGGCCGCGCGCGGCGCGTTCGCGGGGCCGACCGCAGAGGCAACCAACCCGGAGTTCGTCGAGTTCACCAGGTCCGTGCTGCGGAACGACCCGAAGTCGGTCGCCTGGGCGCTGCGCAGCATCCTCATCGGCCGCGCGGACGAGCATCGCCGCCTCAACACCATAAGGAGCGTGCCCGTTCTGATCATCGCGGGCGAGGAGGACAGCCAGTTCCCTGTGCACGCGGTGCGCAAGATGGCCGATGCCATCGAGGGCAGTACCTTCCGGGTGCTCCAGCACACCGCCCACCTCGCCGCACGCGAGAACCCCGAAGGCGTCAACACCGAGGTCGACGCCTTCCTTACCACCCTGCACGCCACAGCCTGATCAGGAGACGACGGCGATGACCAACACAGCACACGCGACGACCGCGCCCGAGTGGGCCCTGAAGTTCATGGACGCCATCGACACGCTGGAGTTCGGTGAGGGCTTCGCGCCGCTGACCGAGGACACCGACATGTTCTTCGGCACCGAGCACATCCACGGCGTCGAAGCCATCAAGGCGTTCTTCGTCAAGATCGACGAACCGCTGATCATCAAGCACGAGATCCTGGAATTCTGGGCCGCCGGCGACGGTGTCCGCCTGCTGCGCGGAGAGGCCACCATGGCCAAGAAGACCGAACCCGACCGCGTCGTCCGCGCCCCGTTCACGCACATCTTCTACCTCGCCGACGAGGAGCTCACCGGCGACGAGCTCACCGGCGAGGAGACGGTCCGCATCCGTGAACTGCGCATCACCGCAGGCCCGCTGCAGACCGACGCGGTGATGTGACCTCTACACACGACGCCAAGTCGCCGCGAGAGGAGACAGAGGGGCGCCACCCTGCAGCCTGGCGCCCCTCCCCCGCGGTTCTCAGGATGTGTCAGAACTGCCGCTGCCACTCGGCGCCGAGGGCCGACCGGCCGGATCCACGCATGACCGGGGTGGCGGATGGCTACAGCGAAAGCCCGTCATAGCAATATCCGGGGTCAGTCGGCATAGACGCGCCGATAGAGGGGTCGGTGACCCGCAGCCCGCTGACGCCCTTGACGGCGCCGCCGGAATCGACGGAATCGACGACAGCCCACGGTAGGTGCGCAGGCTCGTGAAGTACGCCCTGCACGGCCTGCTCGTCCCGGCGTCCGCCTCGTCGACCAAGCCGTAGATCGCGCCGGGCGCCGCCCCGGGGAGCCGCCTCGCGCCCCATCGAGCCACAGCCTGCCTCGCGCCCCCGCCTACCGGGTCGACCACTCGGCCAGACCCAGGCAAGGCCACCCGGATCAACAATATCAGCATGCTTGCATCTACCTACACATGCTCCTATTGTTTCAGCATGCTTACAGACGCTCGAACTCCGGGTTTCCGCATACCGGTCACCCGCCGGACCACCCGGCACCGCCAGCCCTCCCCCTCCCCCTCTCGCTCCCCCATGTCCCTGTCCGCAGAGGCCAGTTCATGACAACCCTGACCTTGCCCGACGCCCGCGCACTCGCCGCGGCCGCGATGACCGCATGCGGGCATTCCACCGCGGATGCCGAGACCATCGCGGACCACTTGCTCGACTGCGAACTGCGCGGACTGTCCTTCGGCGGGCTCGCCCGCGCACTGTCCATAACGGAGCGCATTCGCTCGACCGAGGTGCCGCAGCAGCCGATCCGGGTCGTCGCCGAGACCCCGGTGTCAGCCACAGTGGACGGCGGCGACCAGGTGGGCTACCTCGTCGGCATGCGCGTACTGCAACTGGCCATGGCCAAGGCCCGCGCTCAGGGAATCGCGGTCGTCGGCGCGCGCAACACCTGGTACACCGGAATGTTCTCGTACTACCTGGAGAAGGCCGCGGAAGCCGGGCTCGCCGGGATGATCGCAGGCAGCGCGCCGGCGCTCGTGGCCCCGCACGGCGGCACCGAAGCCCGGTTCGGCACCAACCCGATCGCCTTCGGTTTCCCGGCCACGCCCCACCCCGTCATCTGGGACATCGGTACCTCAGCCGTGATGTACGGAGAGGTGACGCTGAAGGCGCGGCTCGGGGAGAAGCTGGCGCCCGGCCAGGCATACGACGCCGCGGGAGTCCCGACGCTCGACCCGGCCGCCGCGCTTGAGGGCGCGTTCGGCGTGTGGGGCGCCCACAAGGGCTCCGGACTCGCCCTGGTCGTCCAACTGCTCGGCATGATGACCGGCGCTGCCGCCGACCCGCCCGGTGTTTCGGACTGCGGCTTCTTCGCCGTGCTCTTCGACCCCCGCGCGCTCACCGACCCGGACGACTACCGCCAGCGGGTCACGGCCTTCGCCGAATCGGTCCGCGCCACCCGCCCCGTCGAGGGCGGCAGCCCGGTCCGGGTGCCGTTCGACGGCTCGGTGACCCGCCGCGACGAGGCGCTCCGGCGCGGCACCATCGACGTACCCGAAGCGGTGGTCGATGCCCTGCACCAAGAGGCCGGCGGTGCCTGAGAAACCCGACGACCCCGATGACACCGACGCCTTCGCGATCGAGCCCTCACCGTCAGGCCGGCTCCTGTGCGGCGGCTGCGCTCCGCAAGACGCCTGCCGCCTGGGCGTCGAGCTCGCCGACGCGCAGGACGAGACGGTGCGATTCGACGTCGTCTGCCCCCGGTCCTGGCACGGCGGGCCCGGCGTCGCGCACGGCGGCTGGACAGCTGCCGTCTTCGACGACGTGCTCAGCATTGCCGCGCTACGGGTCGAACCGCGGCTGGTCACCAAGTCGCTGGAGATCTCCTACCTCCGCCCGGTCCCGGTCGAGCGGCCCCTGGAAGTGCTGGCGCGGATCGACCGGCATGCAGGCAGGGAGTGGGAGGTATCCGCCGAAATGACGCTCGCCGGCACGGTGTTGGCCATCGCCCGAGCCGATCTGCGGACACGCCGACCGCACCATTTCGCCCGCCACGAGGCCTGGCTCGCCCGCCAACCCCCGTCCGCGTCCCCGTCGTCCCCGTCCCCGTCCCCCAACAGAACCCACACAGAAAGCTGAGGACACCATGGTGGAATTTTTCACCGGGTTGCAGCCCCTTCAGGCAGGCGAAAACGACCCTGCCGAAATGATCTCCAGGGTCCGGGAACTGGACCGCTCGGAGGTCATCGACCGGGTCCTCGTCGGGTACTCCTCCACCTGGCCCCACAACCACGCCACCGCACCGTTCGCGCTGGCGATGTCGGAGAAGTTTTCGCCGATCGTCGCGCACCGCCCCGGTGTGATGGCGCCGGTGGCCGCCGCGCGCTACTTCGCCACCCTCGACGTACTCGCCCGCGGAAGGCTCGCCGTCAACGTGGTCGTGGGCGGCTCCGACAAGGACCTGCGCCGCGAGTCGGACGACCTGCCCAAGGCCGACCGCTACCGTCGGGCGGTCGAGTACCTCGACATCGTCCGCCGCGCCTGGACCGAGACCGAGCCCTTCGACCACCACGGCGAGTACTACACGGCCGACGCGGTGAAGCTGCAGACCAAGCCGGCGCAGGGCCAGGTGCCGATCTTCATGGGCGGCGAGAGCGACGACGCCGTGGACTTCGGCGCCCGGCACGCCGACCTGTACATGCTGTGGGGGGAGCCGTTCGCCGGTACGAAGGAACGCATCGACCGGGTCACCGCGGCCGCCGGACGCTACGGGCGTGACATGCGGTTCTCGCTGAGCCTGCGCCTCTTCATCGGCGACACCGACGACGACGCCTGGGCCCGGGCCCGAGCCGCGGAACGGCAGATCGCCGAGGCGGCCGGAACTCCGACCTTCCTGCGCTCGTCGTCGGCCGACACCTCCGTCGGGCGGCAACGCGCGCTCGCGCTCACCGACCACGAACTGCACGACGACTGCTTCTGGACCGGACTGACCAAGCTCCTGGGCGGCTTCGCCAACTCCCAGGCGCTCGTCGGCACCGAGGAGCGCGTCCTGGACACCCTCGGCAAGTACAAGGAGCTCGGAGTCGGGACGTTTCTCGTGACGACCGGCGCGGAAGCGGCCTGGGACCCGTCACTCGAGGGTTTCCTGGCCCGCGCCAAGAAGGAGCTGGGATGACGACAACCACCGCCCGGGGCAATGGCGCCCCGGGCCTGGAGAACTTCTCCGATCTCGCCGACGGCACGGTCGGCGGCCTCATCGCCGCCCGCGCCGCAGAACATCCGGACAAGCCCGCGCTCGTCTTCGAGGACAGCGAACTGACCTACGGCGCACTCGACGCGGCGGTCACCGACGTGGCACGCGGTCTTGTATCGGCAGGCGCCGCCCCGGGCAGCTCGGTCGGGATCCTCCTGCCCAACCGGCCCGAGTACCTGCTCGCCTGGTTCGGGGCGGCCCGCGCCGGACTCGTCGAGGTCCCGATCAACATCGCCTACAAGGGCGCCTTCCTCGACCACGCACTCCGCAGCACAGGCGTGCGCGTATTGGTCACCGATGCGGCCTTGCTGGAACTCGTCGCCGACCTGCCCGACGTACCGGGGACGCTCAAGACCGTCGTACTGACGGACGGCGACGGTCCGCGCCAGGACAGCGACCGTCCCCGCCGCATCCCGCCCGGGGTGACGGTACAGACCTGGGACGACCTGCTCGCGGCCGGCGACCCGGATGCGGAACTCCCCCGCGTCACACCGCAGGACCCTGTCGCGATCATGCTGACGTCCGGAACGACCGGGCGCAGCAAGGGAGTTGTATATCCGCACCTGATGCCCCTGGTGGCCGCGCGCGAGTGCGCGGTACAGATGGCCACGACCGCCGATGAGCGTCTCTACACATGCCTGCCGCTGTTCCACGGGGCCGCGCAGATCAACATATCCCTGCACGCCTTCTACGCGGGGGCGACCCTGGTCCTCGGACGCCGGTTCAGCGCCAGCGGGTTCTGGGACGAGCTGCGCACCCACCGCGTCACCCAGTTCAACGCGCTCGGCTCCGTACTGCCGATGCTCCTGGCACGGCCCCCGTCCGACCGCGACCGCGACCACCGGGCGACGAAGGTGTTCGCCGCGCCCGCCCCGCCCCAGGTACTCCATCCGTTCGAGGAGCGCTTCGGCGTACACGTCGTCGAGGGCTATGGGCTCACCGAGATAAAGAACGTTCTCTACAACCCTCTTGGCGCACGGAAGGTCGGCTCGCTGGGTCTGCCCACCGCATCGTCCGTTCTGGAGATCCACGACGCGTCCGGGAACCGTGTCGCGCCGGGCCAGGCAGGCGAGATCGTGTACCGGCCGCGCCTGGCGGACATCATGTTCTCCGGCTACCACGGCGATCCCGAAGCGACGTTCGCGACCATGAAGGATCTCTGGTGGCACACCGGCGACCTGGGCTACTGCGACGAGGACGGCTACTTCTACTTCATCGACCGCAAGAAGGACGCGTTGCGCCGCCGCGGCGAGAACATCTCCTCGCACGAGGTCGAGTCGGTCCTGCTCGCCTATCCCGGTGTCGTGGCCGCCGCCGCCATCGGTACGCCGTCGGAGCTGGGCGAGGACGAGGTCCTCGTCGTCGTGCAGCTCGAACCCGGTCACGAGCCGGACCACGCGAAGCTGTTCGCTCACTGCGACCGTTCCATGCCGCACTTCATGGTGCCCCGCTACTACCGCGTCGTGGACCAGCTTCCCGTCACCCCGAACGGCAAGCTGCGCAAACACCAGTTGCGTGACCAGGGCCGCGCCGATGCCTGGGACGCGCTCGCCGCCGGGCTCAAACCCACCCGCCACGCCTGAGGAGCCAGCCACCATGCCCCCAACCGACTCCCCGCGCGACGCGGTACGCATCCGCGAGATCGCGCCCCGGTTGGCCTTGCAGGACCATGCGGTGCCGACCGATATCAAGATCGAATTCGTGCGGCGCCTGATCGATGCCGGCGTTCGTGCCTTCGAGCTGTCGTCCTTCGTCCGACCCGATCTCGTACCGGGCCTCGCCGACGCCGCGGAGGTGTTCGCCCGCGTGCCGCGGGTGCCCGGGCTCAGCCTCGGCTGCTGCGTCGCCAATCAGCGCGGGCTGGCCCGCGCGGTCGACGCGGGGGCCGACACGGCGTACTTCCTGCTGTCCGCCGACGAGGAGTTCGCCCGGGCCAATACCGGGCGGTCCACGCAGGACTCGTTGCGCGAACTGGAGCGCATGGCCGGGTACGCCGCGGACCGGAACATCGTGCTCGGCACCTACGTCATCTTCGCCTGGGGCGGTCCTGCCGGTCCCGCACGCGGAGGCGATGATCTCGAACCGCTGGCCCGGCGGCTCCTCGACATCGGCGTGGACCGCTGGATCCTCGCGGATTCCTCCGGCTACGCGGCGCCGCCCCAGATCCGCGAACTCGTCACCGCCGCGCTCGCACACGTACCGGCAGGGAACCTGACCGTGCAGATCCACGACGACCGCGGCATGGGTCTCGCCGACCTGCTTCCTCTCCTCGAACTAGGCATCCGCGCCATCGACACCTCCCTCGCCGGCAGCGGCGGCCATCCGGCGATATCCGGCGCCCGGGGCGGCGGGCTGTGCACGGAGGACGCCGTGCAACTGCTTGAACGGTGCGGGGTGGACACCGGTATCGACCTGCCCCGCCTCATCGAAACGGCGAACTGGTTCACCGGCGAGGTCGGCGTACCCGGCAAGGGCTTCGTCCGGCACACCGGTCACGTACCGGGCGCGGCCGAGCCCGGCACACCCCTCGCCTTCACCTGGTGACAGCGACCACCAGCTTCCGTCTTCTCATGGAGGACCAGTGACGAAACCCCGTACGCCCACGATCGTCGTGGCAGGCGCCGGGCTGAGCGGCCTCTGCGCGGCGGTCTCCGCTCGTGAGGCCGGCGCCCGCGTCGTGCTGCTGGAAAAAGGCAGCCGCCAGGACGTCGGCGGGAACGCCGCCTTCTCCGGCGGGCTGTTCCTGTTCTGCTACGACGGGCCGGACGATCTGACGTCGGTCACGGAGGACTTCGAGCCGGGCCTGAAGGCCGACCGGATCGAGGCACCGCCGTACACTCGCCAGGCCTACGCGGCCGAGCTGATGGCGATGAGCGGCGGCCGAGCCGAGCCGCGGCTGGTCGACGAGCTCGCCGAACGGTCGTTGGACACGGTCCGCTGGCTGGCCGCGAAAGGCGTCCGCTTCACGTTCAACCGAACCCTGGGGGCCGCGGTCCGCGACGGCGTCCTGCACATTCCACCCGGCCAGGTACTGACGTGCGTCGGCGAGGGAATGTCCCGCGGGTTCGAGGTGATCCGTCCCCTGCTCGCGTACGCCGAGCGGATCGGCGTGGAAATCCGCTGGTCCGCACCGCTGATGGAGGTGGAGGTGGAGCGCGGCGGCGGCCGGGTCACAGGTGCGGTGGTCGGCGACGGCGGCGAGACGGTGCCCGCCGACGCCGTGGTGATCGCCGCCGGCGGCTTCCAGGGCAGCCGTGAGCTGCGCCGCGAGTATCTGGGTCCGCAGTGGGAGACGGCGCGCCTGCGCGGTACCCGCCTGGCCACGGGCGACGGGATCCAGGCCGCACTTCGCGCCGGGGCGGACAAGGCCGGGGCCTGGACGAGCTGCCATTCGGCCGCGGTCGACCCGACCCAGCCCTCGCCGCAGCGCAGTGAGGCCTCACCTCCGTTCCCGCTGCACGGCTTCTGGCTCGGCGTACTCGTCAACCGCGACGGCGAGCGGTTCGTCGACGAGGGCCCCGGCCCATGGGTCAGGAACTACTCGAAGATGGGCAAGGCGATCATGCGTCAGCCCGGGTGCGAGGCCTACGAGATCTTCGACCAGCGCACCGCGGCCAAGGTGGCCGATGAGTTCGCCGGCGCGGCGGTGCCCATCGTCGCCCACACTGTCCCGGAGCTCGCCGAGCGGATCGGGGTGCCCGCCGACCGGCTGGCGCACACGCTCAAGACGTTCAACAACGCCTGCCCGGCCGGTGACGGCGCAACCGAGGACGGTACAAGGGAAGAGCGCGGCACGGCTGCCCTCACACCGCCCAAGTCCCGCTGGGCCTCGCCCCTCGACCGGCCGCCGTTCGTCGCGTACCACGCCGTCGCGGGGCTCACCTTCACCTTCGGCGGCCTCCGGATCGACCCGGACGGGCGGGCGCTCGGAGCGGACGGGACGCCGGTGCCCGGTCTGTACGCGGCCGGCGAGGCTGTCGGTGGCCTGTTCTACGGCGACTATCCCGGTGGCGCCGCTCTCATGCGCGCCGCGGTGTTCGGCCGCGCGGCCGGACACACCGCCGCGACCGAAACCGAGCCTGCTTCTCGTCCGGCCTGAAGAACACGGAGCAAGCCGGACAAGCACGGGGCGCGGTCGAGTTCGTCGACCCGATGCACAATCGCCTGGCGGCCGCCCAACGATCGGGCGGCCGCCAGGTGGAACCGCCCGATGCCTACCCGAGTCTGCCTCTCGAGGCGGTGATCCGGCGCGTCTACTCCTCGGGCCGGCCAATGTCACGGAGTTCGGTCTCCACCACGACCGCGGCCTGCCGCAGGCGGCCATCAGTGGCGACGATGTCCTCCTGCCCCAGCGTGGCGTTCAACGTTTCGCTGATCTTGAGGACCTCGTTGCTCATCTCGTCCAAGGCGGCCAGGCCTGCCTCGGTGACCTGGAGCGAGAGTGCCCGTTCGCTCTCCGGATGTGCGTCACGGGCCACGAAACCGCGGTTCTCCAGCTGGGTGACGATCCGCGTCATGGTCTGCGGCCGCGCATAGCAGCGGCGTGACAGCTGAGCGAGGCTGAGGTGGGGCTGATTGGCCATGATCCGCAGGGCGGTGTAGCTGGACAGCGTCATCTTCCACGGACGCAGTCGCGTGTTCCCGATTCTGGTGACCGCCCTCTCGAACCGGAAGGCGGCGTCGATCAGCGACGACGCTTCGTCCATGCCGGCGGTGGGCCCGGCCGGCGAGCGACCGTCGTCGAACGGGTTGATGTAAGGCAGCGCGCTTGTCACCCATGCAGCATATGGCCTGCGGGGCCGAAGCATCAGCATGCTTGCACGTTATTAAGCATGCTTGTATTCTATCAGCATGCTTACATCAGTCGACAGTTCAGGCCCCGACGCTGCACGGTTTCGGGCCGTCCTCGGACATTTCCCCAGCGGCATCACCGCCATCACGTCGCGCGATGCGCAGGGCAGGCCAGTGGGCATGACCGTCGCCTCGTTCACTTCGGTCTCACTCGCCCCGCCGCTCGTGGCCTTCCTGCCCGGCAAGACGTCGTCGACGTTCCCGGTCATCGCCGAGCACGGCACCTTCTGCGTGAACATCCTCGCCACCGACCAGGAGCGGATCTGCCGTGCGCTGTCAGTGTCGGGAGACGACAAGTTCGCCGACGTGGCCTGGCAGCCCGGACCGCACGGAGACCCGGTCATCGACGGTGTCGTCGCCTGGATCAGCTGCACGATCGAAGCCGTGCACGACGCCGGTGACCACTACATCGTCATCGGACGGGTCGACGACCTCGACGCCGACAGCACGGCGTCACCCCTGCTGTTCTTCCGAAGCCGCTACGACCACCTCGTATCCGCCTGATCGGCGAGCACCCGCACACCTATGAACATCGGCAGAACATTGCCGGAGGAAGGGCTACCGACATGGACTGCGGAGTTCCACGCGAGCTGATCGACGATCTCGCGGCGGAGTTCGACTCGCTGCAGGCACTCATCACATCGGAGACAGACCTGCGGCGGCCGACTCCGGCTGCCGGATGGGACATCAGAGCCGGCGTGTCGCACCTGATCGGCTGCGATCTGCTGGCCAAGGACGCGATCGCCGTTCCCGATGAATTCCAGCGTGCCCGTCCCACCACGGCAGATGGCCTGACCGAACTCATCGACAGCCACATCGCGGCCCGCCAAGACCTCCCCGTGGAGCAACTGCGACAGGAGTGGACCGACGCCTTCGCGGCACTGTCGCGGGCATTCCAGTCCACGCGCCGGCACCAGAAGGTCCCCTGGTTCGGACCGCCGATGACCCCGGCGACGCTGGCGACAGCTCGCCTGATGGAGTATTGGGCCCACGGCCAGGATGTCGCCGACGCACTCAAGGCCATCCGCCGGCCCACGGACCGGATCCGGCACGTCTGCCATCTCGGGTTCGCCACCTTCGCATTCAGCTTCGCCAACCGCGGCCTGCCCGTGCCGCCGTCTCCACCGCGCGTCGAGCTGCGCCTGCCCAGCGGCCGGCCATGGGTCCGCGGCCCGGAAGACAGTGACGCCCGCATCACTGGCAACGCACTCGACTTCGCCCTGGTAGTCACCCAGCGCAGGCACCGGCTCGACACCTCCCTGACCTGCCGAGGCGAAGTCGCCGAGCAATGGCTCGCCATCGCCCAATGTTTCGCGGGCCCGACCGGCCCGGGGCGGCCACCGAGCGAAGTGTCGTAGCGCCTGCTACTTCGGCGGGTTGTTCAAGTTGGTGCTGTCCTAAGCGTGTTCCGGCAGTCGGCCGGTGTAGCACCGGACGTCGTAGCTGTCGCACCGCGACAAGGGGACCCACAGGAACAGTCACCCCCAGCCGACACGCCCTCCGACCTGCACAGCATCCCGCTACCGCGTTCAACCTCCGGATGACGTGTGCACCGAGACAGGGAGTCCACAGGCAAGGGGTCGGCGAGAACCGTCAAGGGGTCGAGTGGGAGCACGGCCCCTTGCCTCGTACACCAGACCGAGCAGCGGAGACTCTCCGTGGGAGCGACCGGATCGGGTGACCATCCCTCGACCCCCGAGCGACGTCGCCCCCAGGGAGCGGCTCCCCGCTCCCAGAATTGCTCCCGAACACGAAGTAGGGGCCATCCGAAGATGGCCCCTACCTGCGACGTTTCCGTCGGGACGACAGGATTTGAACCTGCGACCCCTTGACCCCCAGTCAAGTGCACGATTCCGGTTCGGAGTTCTGAAGCGCCGTTGACGCCCGTACGACGCCGTATGCGGAAGTACGGGGCCGCTGTGCCCCTCGCCGGCGAGGGGGTCGCGGCCGCCTTCGTGTCCCTCAGGCGTAGGCGACACGCGCCAGCGGGTCGAAGCGGTCTCGGCCAGCAATGCCAACACTGGAAGCGCTGAGATGCCCAAGTTGCGACCCACACCTCATTGAATCCACGGAGATCCGTGTGATCTGAGGACAAGGATAGTGGGTGCGTGGCAGGTTGTGCCTATGACGAACCGGTTGGTCCCCGTACGGGCGGGTGAGGTAGAGCTGCTGGTGGAAGCCGTGCCCGTGCCGGGCTCCGAACCTACGTCGCGGTTGCGGGACGCGAGCCAGCAGGTCGTGGCCTCGTTCGATATGGCACGGGACGCAGTCGTAGAGATCGCCACCTCCACGGCGCAGGCAGTCGGACGGCTACGGGAACAGGCCGTACGGCCCGAGCAGATCGAGGTCGAGTTCGGACTGAAGTTCTCGGCACAGGGGAATGTCATCGTGGCCGGCGCTTCTGGAGAAGCCTCTGTGGTGGTGCGAATGACATACCAGGCATCGACCTCGGACCCACGAGCCTGACGTACTGAAGGCCGGGTCCCAAGGGGGTGGGATGAACGGTTCACTTGGTCATCCCCGGGTCCCGGGGGCCCTTGGGCGAGTCCTGGCCGATGACGGCTCTCCCACAGGCACGTGCTTCCAGGTGACACCCGGTGTCCTGATCACGGCCTGGCACGTACTTGCGAGCCTTGGATGCGCCGAGGTGGGCTCCAAGGTGACGACCGATGCGCTCAACGGCTCGATGTCCCCGGCTCTCTCAAAGGTCGTGGCGACCGACCCCGTATGCGACCTGGCCGTGCTACGCCGCGCGGAACCCCTCCAGGACTCCGTGGTTGGCTGGGCACCGACCGACGGCGTGGAACTGCTGACCAAGGTGATGATCAACGGAGTGCCCGAGGTGGACGACCCCGGGCACAGCTACTCGTTCCTGCACGCCACCGGCACGTGGGAGGGCTGGACCATACGGGACGGCGTGCCGCTGGGGAGGTTGTCGTCCGATGCAGTGCTGCCTGGCATGAGCGGAGCTCCGGTGGTCCGTCTCTCCGACGGGCTTCTGCTCGGCGTGGTGTCCGCGCGCTACAACAGTGCCGACCACTGGTTGCGTGACTCGGTTTGGGTCGCCAGGACCGAGGATTTTACCCACCTGCTGGAGGAATCTGCCCAAGCCACCGTGCAACGGCGGCTGGCGCTCGATACCTTCACCGACGAGGTGGGCACGGTATTGTCCGCGCGCGGCTCCGCCCTGGCGCCCGTCGGTCCCGACACGGCGGAAATTGTCGGCCCCGTCGAAGCGGCCCGGGAAGCCGCCCTCGTCCTCACCGCACTCGACGACTCGTGCCGCGGCATCGGCAGGCTGGAAGATGTCGTGGAGCTGCTCGTCTCGCGTGCCTGCGGCGAAGGGTGGGGTCGGCAAGACGTCGAAGGCTTGCGGCGCAGGCTCCGCCTGCGCGGCCTGGAGCCGAGAGTGCTCCTCACGCGCTGTGCCGACCACGAGGAGGCGGTACGCCGGTGGGCAGAGCCGCTCCCCGGTATCCGTCCGGAACATGAGGTGTCCGACCATGCGGCGCGCGCCTTCCTCGGCAGCCTTCGCCGTGTCCTCGGCGAGGAACTGGAGAGCGGCTTCTTCGCGGAGCTTTCCGCTGCCTGCCGCCGCTTCCTGCGGGAGGCCCTGAATGACAGGGACACGATCCCCCTGTCCGGCTTCCTCCACGCACTGCTGAGCCAACTGCCCACGATCCGCTCCTCGTCGGTGTATCCGGTACTCCTCAGTGCTCGCACCCTGCCGGCAGAGGGCGTGAGTGAGGGTGACAGTGGCAACTGGGAGGATGGACAGGGCCGAACGCCGCTCAGAGCCGGGCCCGTACCCGGCCGCCCTGAACTCGCCTCCGTCGCCGTACAGATGTCCGGCCTGCCTCCCCCAGATTCATGCGTCACCGGCCGCGAGGAGCTCGTGGCCCGGGTCGTCGGTGCGGTCGACCGGCATATGACTCGGCACGGGTCGGCAACCGCGTTCCTGTGCGGACAGCCGGGTGTGGGCACCTCCGTCGTGGCCGTTGATGCCGCCCGCGCGCTCGCTCCCGCCTTCCCGGGCGGAGTGTTCTACGTGGATCTTCAAGGGCTGATGCCGGATGCGAACGCTCGTCCCAACGCCCGTACCGTCGTACGGATTGTGGGGGAGGCTCTGGAGCTCGATCTCGGCTCGGAGATGATGGACGACACCCGGGCGATCACGTCCTTTCTCGGGCAGCTCAACGATCGACGTGTCCTGCTCGTCCTCGACAATGCCCACGACGCCGCCCAGGTGCGGCCCCTGGTCAAGACGCCGCCCGGCTGCGGGCTCATCGTGACCTCACGGGACCGCGCCCAGGACTATGCCGATCCAGGACTCGTTTTCGAGGTCGGGCCGTTGGACCGGAGCGCCTCGGTTAAGGTGCTCACTCGGTGCGCGGAGGGACGAGACTTCGACTCCTCGGATGACCATGTGGCGAACGCCTTGCACCGGCTAGCCCATCTGTGCGACGACGTACCCATGGCGCTGCGTATTGCCGGGGCCCGCATGATGCACCCCACGGGGCTCGCCCCTTCTTACCTCGTCCAGCTGATGGAGACGGAGTCAGAACGGCTGGAAGTCCTGGACTACGGTGACCGGCCCGTGCGCCTGGCGATCCAGCTGAGTCACGACGCCCTCGACCCAGCCGCACGCCGGATCCTCCGGCTGATCACTGCGGCACCCGGATCGGCCATCACCGGGGCGGAACTGGGCCACTGTCTCCAGGCACCTGCGCTGCGGCAGGAGCTCCTGTTGAACCGACTGGTGGACCGGAGCCTCGCGCTGCAGAACCTCGTCCGCATGCCTGCCGGGCAACTGCTGGCCACCTTCCGTCTGTTCGACCTGGTTCGGCTCTTCGCCATGGAGCGACTGCAGAAGGACGAGCCGTCCGAGGCCGTACGCGAATTCCAGCAGGCATCCGTGTCGTATCTCTGTGCGCGGCTGACCGAGATCACCAACCAAACGCACGGGGCCCAGCTGTCGGGCGAGCTCGATCCCACCCGCTTCCACGCGGCCCAACGGCTCGCACAGGACAACGAATGGCTGGACCTCGCCGCGGACCTGGCAATCGGCCTGCACGTCCTGTACACGGCGCGCGGTGAACTCGACGCCGTCATAAGCGTCAACAACGATCGTATCGCCCTGCACCTGCGACAGGGCCGACCCGAGGAGGCGGTCAAGACCTGCCTGCTCAACGCCGACACTCTGCGCGGGGCCGGGGCGTCCGGCCCTGCCGCCGATGCTGCACGCCGAGCCGCCAGCATTGCCAGGGAGTATCAGATCCACGCACGCGTCGCCGAAGCCGAGTTCAGGCTCAGCCTCATCCTGTGGGACCAGGAAGAATGGGCCGATTCGCTGGCCGCGGGTGACCGGGCGGTCACGACGCTCACCTCGGCGAACCGCTCGGCCGCAGCTGTTCCCGTCGCAATCAACAACTGCCGCATCGCCCGCCGGATGGACGACCTGGATCTCGCACTTCGGTGGGGCCGTACCGCCACGGACCTGGCAGACCGTTGGAGTGCCGCTGACTACCGCGCCACGGCATGCAACGAGCGCGGTCTCGCCGAGGACGACGCAGGAAACACCAGGGCGGCGCTTGTTCTCTATCGCCGCGCGGCGACTCTGTGGGAAGAAATCGACAATCTGGGCAACGCAGCCAACGACTACGACAACGCGGCTCGCACCGCCCAGAGCCTCGACGACGCGGCGACCGCGGTTCATCTGCAGCAGCTCGCCGCCGACCTTTGGCACCGCGGCGAGCTCTACTCCAGATCCCTGGAAGCTCTTATTGACGCAAGCTCGCTGTACGCCGAGCAGCAGGCGCATGAACAAGTCACTCGAATCCTCGCCCGCGCCGAACGCCTGGCACTGAGCGTCGCCTCGACCGCACCCGCCCTCCTGCGCTGCGAAGTACTCGTACGCCACGCGGCGGCCCGCCTCTTTCACCACGACCCCGACACCGGGCCCTCACCGGGCCACGACATCGAGGACCCCCGCACAGCGGAGGAAGAGACCGCTGAGGACGAGGAACTGGCCCGCGTTCGCGCCGTTCTGACCCGCCACCAGGCGGGCAAACTCACCGAACGCAAAGCCCAGCGTGAGGTCCGCTCCCTGCTCACCACCCGCACCCGCAATTGGGCACCGCAAGATCCTCCCTGGGTGTACGAGGATTTAGGCCAGGAGGCGGTGGACCACCCCGTCCTAGAGGCCTGAACACCGTGACGCAATCCAGTGGGTGCCGGAAACTCGGCTACCGCTGCTGACCTCGGCCTTGCGATCGAGGCCAGGCAGGACGACACCTGAAGGGTGTCTTAACTCCGCATGGGCCTTGATCTGGTGCTTTGGTGAGGCCTGCGGACGCGGCATGCTCGCCTCTTATGGCTCTGCGACTGCTGTACATGTTCCTCTGCCAGATGCTCGGCTGGCTCGTTCTCTGCGGCCGGTCCAGTCGATCCAAGGACGCAGAGATACTCGCGCTCAGGCACGAGGTCGCCGTGCTGCGCCGTAACGCCCCGCGCCCTCGACTGTCGTGGGCCGACCGCGCGATCCTGTCCGCCCTGACCCGGCGCCTGCCCGCACTGCTGCGCCGGCGACGACTGGTCACCCCCGCCACCCTCCTGGCCTGGCACCGCCGTCTGGTGCGCCGCAAGTGGCGACAGCCGCCGGCCAGGCCGGGCCGTCCACCGTTGGCCGATGACCTCACCACGCTGATCCTGCGCCTGGCGAAGGACAAACCGACCTGGGGCTACATCAGGATCCAGGGCGAACTGCGCCGCCTGGGCCATCGCGTCGCGGCAGCGACCATCCGCCGGGTCCTGCACCGCAACAAGATCCCACCCGCGTCGGTCCGCGCCACCGAGCAGAGTTGGCGCGCCTTCCTGCACACCCAGGCCAACACGCTACTGGCAACCGACTCCTTCCACATGGACTGCACGATCACCCTCAAGCGCTTGTACATCTTCTTCGTCATGGAGACTGGCACCAGGACCGTCTACGTCCCCGGTGTCACCGCACATCCCACGGGAGACTGAATAACCCAGCAGGCCCGCAACCTTTACCTGCAGCTCGAGGACCGAGCACGCCTGTTCCGCATTCTCATCAGGGACCGCGACGCGAAGTTCACCGCCGCCTTCGACGCGGTGTGCACCAGCAACAGCACTCAGGTCCTGAAGACCGCACCGCAGGCACCGAAGATGAACGCCTTCGCGGAACGGTGGGTGCGCACGGCCCGGAGCGAGTGCACCGACCGGATGCTGATCTTCGGCGAAAGGCACCTGCGCACCGTGCTGGGCCAATACACGAGGCACTACAACACAGGTAGGGCTCATCGAAGTCTGAAGCTACGAGCGCCAGGAGACGACCCCACCATCGCCCCCTTCCCCGCAGACCGCATCCGACGCCGAAAGATCCTGGGCGGACTCCTCAACGAGTACCACTGAGCCTCCTGACGAACCATCACCCAAGAGCCACTAACACCCAGCTCACAGCACATACGAGGGTTTTGACACCCTTCAGGCGAGGGTCTGCACCATGAACTTCACGGTGGACAGCAGCTCGCCGGTACGCGGGTGGCGGGCGGTGAGGTCCATCGCGGAGAACGCGCCGTCGTGGATACGCACGGCGAGACGGTCGCGGTGCAGGACGTCGAGCACGTCGAGAATGTGCCCGGTGCCCCGGACGAGGCGAAACATCTCGGAGATGTGGACGGTGTCACCCGGCCGCGCGTACGTCAGCAGCTCGCCGAACTTCGGCCGCTGGAGCGGGTGGAGGCGGCTGGAGGTGCCCGGGTCCTCCTCGAAGGCGACCGGGTCCTCGATCCCGGCCTCGTCCAGGACGAGGTTCTGCCGGGCGGTGGACTGCTGGTCGGTCGAGACCCTCTTGTAGACCAGGTTCGCCACCGAGGGCCCCTTCCGTACGGAGGATCGGACCCTATCTGTCTCCAAACCCTGTCAGCAATCACCATCGGATCTGATTGGCTTCGCACCGTCCCGAACCCCCGGATTGCACGGGTTCATTGGCCGCAGCGGCCGCCTGTCGTCAAACGATCGTTTGCCGACAGGTAGACGGTTTCGCAGGGGAGGGGCATCCGGTGCCGTGCGGGTCTCAGCCGGTGAGTGTCTGGGTTCCCACGACGGAGAGCAGGGCGAGGCGTTGGGCGTCCTCGGTGGCGGGTCTGGCGGTGTAGGCCATGATCCGCAGGTGGTTGCCGGCGACGTGGAGGACGTCACAGTCCAGGGTGAGGGTGCCGACGGTGGGGTGGTCGATGGTTTTGCGGCTCGACTGGTGCTCGGCGGTGGTGCCGGTGTCCCAGAGATCGGCGAAGCGGGCGCTTCGCCGTCGGAGCTGGGTGATCAGGTCGGTGAGCGCGGCGTCGTCCGGGTAGAGGGCGCTGGTGCGGCGGAGGTCGGCGGCGAGGAGCTGCTGGAGGGCGCCGTTGGATTCAGGGGTGTGGCGCACGCGGGTGGTGGAGGTGACGAACGCCCGCCACGCGGCGTTGAGGTCGGGCCCGGACCACGCTCCTATCAGCGCGGTGTACAGCGGGTTGGCCAGCAGCTGGGTCCATGTGGCGTCGTAGACGGCGACGGGCGTGGAGTCCAGGCGGTCCAGGATGCGGTGGACGCCGGGGGTGATGTGGCGGGGCACGGTGCCGGGTCCGGGCACCGCGAGTCCGGCGAGCCGGAACAGGTGCTCACGTTCACCGCTGTCCAGGCGCAGGGCGCGGGCGAGCGATTCGATGATCTGTGGGGAGGGATTGCGGGCGCGTCCTTGTTCGAGGCGGACGATGTAGTCCGCGGAGATCCCGGCGAGCTGGGACAGTTCCTCGCGCCGCAGTCCGGGGGTGCGCCTGCGGCCACCGCCGGAGAGTCCGGCCTGGTCAGGGGTGACTCGGTTGCGCCAGGCATGCAGGGCTTCGCCGAGTTCGGTGGTGGGCATTCCGCCATCGTGACAGAAAGAGCTTTTGCCTAGCCTGGTACTGATAATCCCAGGAAAGAGAGTCGACTACCTATTCACCCGAATAGTGCGGATGCTGGGATTCATGAACGAAACCTCAGCGGCATCCCAAGACACTCCCGTCGTCGGATTCATCGGCCTGGGCGACCAGGGTCTGCCGATGGCCCGCGCGGTGGCGGAGGCCGGCTTCCCCCTGCGGGTCTGGGCCCGGCGCCCCGCCTCCCTGAAGCCCCTAGCGGGTACTCCCCACGAGGCGGCGGACTCGGTCGAGGACCTGGCAGCCGCGTGCGACATCGTTGCCCTGTGCGTGGGCACGGACGAGGACGTCGAGCGACTCGTCACCCAGATGCTGCCGCACCTGCGCAGCGGTGCCGTCCTCGTCAACCACGGCACCGGCGTCCCGGCCACCGCCACCCGTCTGGCCGAGCAGTGCGCGGCCCACCAGGTCGCGGTGCTTGACGCGCCGGTCAGCGGCGGCCGCTCGGCGGCCGAGGAGAAGCGGCTGACCTGCATGGTCGGCGGGCCCGACACGGCGTTCGAGCAGTGCTGCCCGGTGTTCGAGGCGTTCTCGGCCCACGTCCTGCACCTCGGGCAGGCCGGCGCGGGGCAGACGGCGAAGCTGTTCAACAACGCGCTGCTGATACTCAACCAGCGCTCGATCGCCGACATCGTCGCCCTCGCCGCCCAGCTCGACCTCGACCTCGGCTCGCTGGTGGACGTGCTCAAGCTCGGCAGCGCCTCCAGCGCCGCCCTGAGCCTGCTGAACACCATGGTCCGCCCCGACAACGTCGAGCACCTGTCCACGGTGGAAGCCCTGGACACGGAGCTGTTCGACCAGGCCATGCGCGACGCCGGCATCGAAGCCGGGGAGGTCACGGAGCGGGGCCTGTCCGGAGCCCGCGGCCTGCCCGCACTGCTGACCCTCCTCAACGGCTGAGGCCGTCATGGACAGCATCAGCGAGGTCACTCAGCTCGTCCTGCGCGAGCGCCAGAGCCGCGACCGCGGCTGGTACACGCGGATGGCCGCCCGTTACAGCGCCGACAGCCACATCCGGATGAGCTGGTTCACCGGCAGCGGCGCCGACTTCACCGCCCGCACCCGCAAGATGGCGCACCGCGGCGACATCGCCGTGCACCGGCTGGGCCCGCCAGCCGTCCACGTGGCGGGCGACAGGGCGCTGGCCGAACTGCCGCTGGTCATCGAGTGGCGCCATCGAGGTGGACGGCGTCGAGGCCGACCTCGCCTCCTCCTGCCCCTCCCAGTACCGCGCCCGCCGCGATGCGGACGGGGTGTGGCGCATCGTCGCCATCACCTCCGTCTACGAGAAGGACACCCTCACCCCCGTCCTTCCCGGCACCACCCTGCGCCTGGACCCCGCGGAGCTGGCCCACTACCGGCCCTCCTACCGGTTCCTGTCCTGGTTCCTGAACCGCCAGGGCTACCCCCTGGACGGCGATGACCTGGGCGACGACCAGCCCGAACGCGTCGCCGAGCAGTACCGCAGCGAGTTCGCCTGGCTGCACCGGACCCCCACCGACCCGGCCGCCTGAGCCGCGTCCCCCGAAAGGAAACAACCCCATGAGCAAGCTCGCCCTCGTCACCGGCGCGACCTCCGGCATCGGCAAGGCGTTCGCCGAGCGCTTCGCCGCCGACGGCTACGACCTGATCATCGTCGGCCGCCGCCAGGAGCGCCTGGAGGAGTTCGCCTCCGCCCACCCCGAGACCACCGTGCGCACGGTCACCGCCGACCTGGCCACCACCGAGGGCATCAACGCCCTCGCGGAGATCTGCGCCACCGAGCCGCTGGACATGCTCGTCAACAACGCCGGCGTCTCCCACTACATGCCGCTGGCCGACCTGCCCGCCGACAAGGCCCAGGAACTCGTCAACGTCAAGGTCCTCGCCCCCACCCAGCTCATGCGCGCCGCGGTCGGCCCCATGCAGCAGCGCGGGACGGGCACCATCCTCAACGTCGCCGGCATGATCGCCTTCTCCGGCCCGGCGGGACCCGAAGTCATGCCGCGCCGCGCCGTGTACGCCGGAACCCTTGCCTACCTCGTCGCCTTGACCCAGACGCTCGCGGCCGAGGTCCAGGACTCCGGTGTCACAGTCGGGGTGGTCTGCCCCGGCGTCGTGGCCACCGAGTTCCACTCCTCCCAGGGCCTGGACATGAGCGCTGTCCCCCGCATGAGCGCCGACGACCTCGTCACCGGCGCCCTGCGCGGCCTGGAGCTTGGCGAGACCGTCAGCGCCCCCGGTGTCGAGGACTACCAGCTCCTCCAGGACGTGTTCACCGCCGACCTCGCCGCCTTCGGCGGCCAATCCCCGGCCCTCGCCACCCGCTACACCAAGTAGCCGCGGCCGACGGCGCCCCTTCGGTCAGCACCAGCGCGTCGTCCGGGCGCCGCACCGGGATCCGGACCAGCTGGCCGAGTTCATCGAGACGGTGGCCAGGCAGTTGGACGAGCTCCGCGCGATGCACCCCCGGCTCACCGCTGCCCGCGCCGAATGGGCCGCACCGTCCGACACGAACCCCGAGACCGCGTAGTCCAGGCGGTCCAAGACCGCCCCGAGGTCCGCGTCTCCCAGCGTCATAGTCCGATGGCTGCGCAAACGACCAGTCCAGAGGCCTCGCCCGCCCCTCCGCGTCAGGGATTTCCAGGGCTGTCTGAGGGACTTCCGAGGGACTTTTCGGGGCCTAACACGGCAAGCCACCGAAGTTCAGAAAGGGCCTCCGACGCAGGCCAGAGGCCCTTTCCGAAGCCAACGTGCAGGTGGCGGCAGACGAGTCGGGCTGTACGCCGGGTTCAGTCGCGTAGGGCGGGGATGACACTGCTTCCGTAGCCGTCGATGACGCCTTCGCGGGCATCCCGTCATCAAGTCGATCGTCGGCTTAGGGCTTGGGGACGACTGTCGGTCTGCTGGGCCACGGAGTGCTGGGCGTCGACTGGGCACACCTAAAGCAGACCCCCTCGGCGGATCGGCTCGAGGTGCTGCAGGAGCCGGCGTCCCACTCGGAGCATCTCCATACGGCGGCCTACGGACGCCAACGGCCACTTGCGTCGCGGCAAGGGGGTCCACCGGAGCGTTCGCCCCCAGCCGGACACCCCCGCCGACCTGCACCGCACGGCATCACCGCGTTCAACCTCTCGATGACGTGTGCACCGAGACGCGGAGTTCACGCGGGCAAGGGGTCGCTGAAACCGTCAAGGGGGCGAAAAGCACGACCCCTTGCCTCGTACACCAGACCAGTCACCGGAAATGCTCCCTGGGAGCAACCGGATCGAGTGACCCCGCGTCGACCCCCGGTTGACGTCGCTCCCAGACCCCCGCTCCCAGGGAGCACAGGGAGCCGCTCCCCGCTCCCAGAATTGCTCCCGAACACGAAGTAGGGGCCACCCGAAGATGGCCCCTACCTGCGACGTTTCCGTCGGGACGACAGGATTTGAACCTGCGACCCCTTGACCCCCAGTCAAGTGCGCTACCAAGCTGCGCCACGTCCCGATGCCCGTGTGACCTGGGGTTTTCCCCTGGCCGAACGTGCACCGAAACAATACCGCACTCCGAGCCGTGATCGCTCACGCCTTTCCCGCCCCCGTTGACCTCAAGAGAACTTGAGGTTGCACGCTCTGTGGCATGACGACGACAACGGAACGCGGCAACGGATACGGATACGCAGACCTGTCCCGCCTCATGGGGCGGATGACGGGCGACGAGAAGCACGGGCCCGCCGCGACGTCCGCCCTCGACGCGCTCTGGGTCCTCTACGACCGCGTGCTCAGGGTCACACCCGAGCGTGTGGACGACCCGGGGCGCGACCGGTTCCTGCTGTCCAAGGGGCACGGGCCCATGGCGTACTACGCCGTCCTCGCCGCCAAGGGCTTCCTTCCCGTCGGCTGGCTTGAGGGGTTCGGGGCGTACGACTCACCTCTGGGGCACCACCCGGACCGGGTGCTCGGCCTCGGGGTCGGCCGTGCCGAGCTGCGCCGCTATGGGCAGATCGACGAGCACATCGCCGCGCACGGGCTCGACGTCCGCTCACTGCGGGAGCGGATCACCGACTTTCTGGGGGCGCGGCACGGGCTTTCGTATCGTCCCGTATAGCCCCGTCGGGCCGCCCCGTCGCGGGTCGGCCCTCCGGTCGTCCGGTCGCCGATTCGTTCACTGGTCCCCCGCCCGAGACCGGCGTCCTCCCGTCCACCCGCACCAGACCGCGTATCGCTGGCACCGAGAGCAGGGCCAGGCAGACGACGACCGTCGTCACGGCGCCCGTGATCAGGACCTGCTCCGCGCCGAAGGCGCTCGCGGCGGGGCCCGCGAGTGCCTGGCCGACCGGCAGCAGGGCGATCGATCCCGCGACGTCGTAGGCGTGGATGCGGTTGAGGACGTCGGGCGGCACCTGGGTCTGGACGCTCGTCGCCCACATGACGCCCCAGAAGGAGAGCCCGGCGCCCGCGACCGCGGCGCCCACCGCCATGAGTGGGACGCCGACCTGCGCCCCGACGGCCGCCGGGAACGCGCAGTAGCCCATCAGGGCCATGGAACCGGCGCGGAGCATGCGGCGGGGGCGCAGGCGCAGGGCGACCAGGCCGCCGAGCACGGTGCCGGCGCCCAGGGCGGAGTTCACCAGGCCGTACGCGCCCGAGCCGTGCTCCTGGACGACGAGGGTGGCGACGAGCGGTGTCAGGGGGCCCGTGGTCGTGATCATCAGGACGCAGAAGATGGCGATGACGCCCCAGAGCCAGGTGCGGGATCTGAACTCCCGCCAGCCCTGCACCAGATCGGCCCGGAAGCCGTTGCTGTGCGGGAGCGAGCCGGGGCGCGCGGGCGGCAGTCTGAGCAGCATCAGACACAGGGCGCTCAGTCCGTACGTTCCCGCGTGCGCGGCGAAAACGGCGCCGGGTGAGGCGAAGGCCACGAGGACGCCCGCGACGGCCGGTCCCGCCAGAGCCGCGGACGACTCGGCCACGCGTATCGCGCCGTTGGCCTTCTGGACGTCGGTGGCCAGGCGCGGGACCGTGCTGGCGACGCCGGGCTGGAAGAGGGCGCCCGCCGCGCCGTTGACCGCGCCGATCACGCAGATCTGCCAGAGGACGACATGGCCGGAGAAGAAGAGGGCAGCCGCGATCGACTGCGTGCCGAGCCTGACCACGTCCGCGCCGATCATCAGCAGGCGGGTGCTGAACCGGTCGGCGAAGACCCCTCCGAAGATCACCAGGCCCGCGAAGCAGACCGTCGTGGAGGCCATCGCGAGCCCGACGGCCCCCGCACCGTGTCCGTGCTTGAGCAGCCCCGCGGCCAGCGCGACGGGCAGCATGGTGTCGCCGAGCTTGGCCACGGTGCGCGCGCCGAAGAAGAATCCGAAGTCCCGCGACCAGATGCTCTCGCGCACGGCCGTCATCGGCATGGTGTTACGACCGGGGGTGCGATCGGGTGCGCGACCGAGGATGCGACCGGGCCGCTTGCCGTTGCCCTTGCCCTTGTCCTCACCCGTGCCCGTGCCCTGGCGCTCCACCGGGATCCGCGCACGCCCGCCCTCGTCCACCCCGCCCCCTGACGGCACCCCTGTCCCCTCCCCCTGGCGGCAGCGGCGGGCCCGCCTCACCGCGGCCCCTCGCCCTCCACCCCTGCCTGGATCATGCCATGGCGCACTGACAGCGGCCGATCGCGTCAGGCCGACCGCGTCAACTCGCCGGTGGCAGCCCCAACTCCGGGTAGGCATCGAGGAGTCGGGTGGGGGCGGCCTGGCGCCAGGAGTCGGCGAGGATGTCCTTCAGCTCTGCCGTGTCGAGGGCCGAGAGCCGTGCGCGCACCCAGGCGAACATCGCCTCGTGGTCGGCGATCCAGAACTTGTCCGGCTCCGCGAGGACCAACTCGTCGCGCTCCTCCTTCGGGCACCGCACGGCGATGGACGTCTCGTCCTCGGGGAGCGTGGCGAACATCTTTCCGGCCACCCGGAAGGTGGGCATGCTCCAGGCGATCTTCTCCGTCGTATCCGGCAGGGTCAGTGCGATACGGCGTACATCGTCACCCGTGACCTGGGCCTTGGCATGAGCTCGAGACATGCCGTGAACGGTAGCCAACGCCACTGACAGCGGCCCCCCGGACGCCGTTCACGACACGGCGGGCCCCCCCCACTGGAGGTGGCGGGCCCGCGGCGTTACGGCGAAGAGGGGAGGGGTCAGGTTGCGAGGGCCCAAGCCTTCCGGTAGCCCGGCATGCCGTCCGCCGCGCTTCGATCCTCGCACTGCTCACAAATGGTGTGCTGCGCACAAGCCCGCGGTTGTGCCGGCTCACCCTGAGCGTTGCGTGCAGTCAACCAGACCGCGATGTAGGCAGGCCCGGCCGTAATCACAGCTACGGCTATCTCGGTGAAGGCCATCGGTCTCACCCCCCAGTCACGCTGTCGTGTCCCTATCACCATAGAGGCGGGGGGTGTTGACAGTAAGCAGCGTGCCGAGAAGGAGCAACTGAGGCCGGATCAGGGCCTGTGCATGGCCGGATGCGGATGCCGACGCGCGCCGCTTCGGCTCTCCGATACGGCGACAGCTCGACGCCCTTCACAGCACCCGCTTGTCCAGCCAGTCCGTCAGGTCCTCCTGGACCTCGTCCCTGTTGGTCTCGTTGAGGATCTCGTGGCGCGCCCCCTCGTACCCCCTCCAGGTGAGGTCGTCCAGGCCCACGTACCGGAAGTCCTCAAGGAGTTCATGGACCAGCGTCATGCCCTGGTTGCAGGGGTCCTCGGTGCCGACGGCGATGTGGACGGGCAGGTCCGCCGGGACCCGGGCCAGGTTCCGCGGGTCGTTCATCTTGCGTACGGCACGCACCCAGTCCAGGCAGAGCCCGGCGGAGAACGGGAATCCGCAGCGCTCGTCGGCGACGTACGCATCGACCTCGGCCTCGTCGCGGGAGAGCCACTCGAAACCGGTGCGGTGCGGGTACGGGTCGTTGAAGGCGGCGAAGAGTTCGGGGAGGTAGGAGGAGAGCGACTCGCGGTCGTCCTCGGCGATCTCGCGCTCCAGGCGGACGATCGACTCCTCGATGCCGACCCCGGGCAGGGAGCGGAACGTTCCGGAGAGGATCAGACCCGCGAGGCCGTCCGGGAACTCCTGGGCGTAGTCCCTGGCCAGGTGCGAGCCCATGCTGTGGCCGAGCAGGAAGAGCGGGGTTCCGGGATTCAGGGTGCGCACCTGGTCGCCGATCGCCTTGAGGTCGTCGACGATGGCGCGCCAGCTGTCGAAGGAGGGCCCTGCGGCGGATGCGTCGGCCGACGAACCCGTCACCCCGTACCCGCCCGTCGCCTGCGCCGTCGCGCCGTGGCCCCGGTGGTCGGAGGCGATCACCCCATAGCCGTGCGCGACCAGGTGGCGCGCGAACCGGTCGTAGCGCAGGGCGTGTTCACCCGCGCCGTGCGCGATCTGCACGAAGGCGCGCGGTCGGCCGCCTTCGGGCAGCCAGGTGTACGTGGCGACGGGGACGCCGTCCGCCGCGTTCACCAGTCCGGCGGTGTACGCGGCGGGGGCGGGTGTCGAGGCGTGGTCAGACATGGCGGGAGACTCCCCTGTGCGGCTTCGGTACGGCTTCCGTACAGCTGTGCGGCTTCCGTATGGCGTTCGTGCGGCATCCGTACGGCGTTCGTGCGGCTTCCGTACGGCTGCGTTTCCTGGCCCTGAAACCCTCCCCCGCACACGCGACCTCATACCAGTGGCTCTACCGGTACCTCGCGGTGATTCCCTTCTCACGCCAGGCCCTTCCGACCCATTGACCCCCCGTCAGAGCGGAACCTACGCTGAACAGCGCGCGGGAGAAAGCGCTTTCTAGCCTCCGCACACCGAGGCCGGACCAAGCACCCGCGCACCATGCAACCAGTACCGCGCAACTCGCACTCACCGCACACCCGGCTACCGGCAGCCGTCCACCAGCCCAGCCCAGGGAGCGCCATGAGTACCACGAGTCCCACCGCGCCCAGACGCGGACCCGTACGGCCGAGACCCGGCCCCACCACGCCGAGCCCCTGGCTCGCGCTCATCGCCCTGCTGGCCCTCGTGATCGGCCTCGGCCTCACCGCACCGCCCCGCGCGACAGCACAAGCGGATCCGGAGCCGAAAGCCCCGGCCGCAGCCGCGGCCGCCCCGTACCGGGTTCTGGTCTTCTCCAAGACCACGAACTCCCACCACGAATCGATCCCCGCGGGCATCGAGGCCATCAAGAAGCTCGGCAGCGAGAACGGCTTCGAGGTGGAGGCCACGGACGACGCGGCAGCCTTCACCGACGCCAATCTCGCCCGCTTCCAGGCCATCATCTTCAACAACACCAACTCGACCCCTGAGACGGGTGATCTGCTCGACGCCGAGCAGCGCACGGCCTTCACGAAGTACGTCCGAGCGGGCGGCGGCTGGGTCGGCCTGCACTCGGCTTCGGCCAGTGAGCGGGACTGGGCCTGGTACGAGGGTCTGGTCGGCGCGATCTTCGACAAGCACCCCGAGGTGCAGACCGGGCGGATCAAGGTGCTCGACCACGCGCACCCCTCCACCAAGGGGCTTCCTGAGCTCTGGGAGCGCAAGGAGGAGTGGTACAACTGGCGCACCAATCCGACGGGGAAGGTGCACACGCTCGCGCAGGTCAAGGTGCGCGACGGCGTCACCGGTCTCGACGAGGGCGTCGACCAGCCGTGGTCCTGGTGCCAGAACTATGACGGCGGCCGCTCCTGGTACACGGCGGGCGGGCACGACAAGGCGGCCTTCCAGGAAGAGGGCTTCCTCAAGCACATCCTCGGTGGCATCGAGTGGGCCGCCGGCAACAAGTCCGGCGACTGCACCGCCACCAAGACCGGCGCCTTCCAGCGCACGCCGCTCGCCACCAACGACCTGGCCGACCCCTTCGAGCTTGCCGTCGCCCCCGACCGCCGGGTGTTCTTCGTCCAGCGCACCGGGAAGTTGAAGATCATCGACCAGGAGACGCTGAAGGTCTCCACGGCGCTCGACTTCGACTACACGCCCGAGATGACGAGCCAGTCGGACGGGCTGCTCGGCCTCGCGCTCGACCCGAAGTTCCAGGACAACCACTGGGTCTATCTCCTCAACTCCGACAAGACCGAGAAACGCATCAATCTCTCCCGCTTCACCGAAGCGGGCGGCAAGGTCGATCCGGCGTCGGAGAAGCGGATCCTGACCATTCCCACCTTCCGTGGCGAAGGCCGGGCGAACTCGCACATGGCGGGCTCGATCGCCTTCGACAAGAAGGGCGACCTCTACATCGCGACGGGTGACAACACCGATCCGTTCGCGTCGGACGGATTCAGCCCGATCGACGAGCGCGAGGGCCGCCGCGCCTGGGACGCGCAAGGCACCTCGGGCAATACGAACGACCTGCGCGGCAAGGTCCTGCGCGTCACGCCGAAGGACGACGGGACCTATTCCGTGCCGGAGGGGAATCTCTTCGCGCCGGGGACCGACAAGACCAGGTCCGAGATCTACGCGATGGGCATGCGCAATCCCTTCCGCATCACCACGGACCCGCTGAGCGGCGCCCTCCTCATGGCCGACTACGGGCCCGACGCGAGGGCTGCCGTCGCCGACCGCGGCCCCGAGGGGACGGTCGAGTTCAACCGCATCACCAAGGCGGGCAATTACGGCTGGCCGTACTGCGTCGGCAACAACACCCCGTTCAACGACTACGACTTCGCGACGAAGAAGTCGGGCGCGAAATTCGACTGCTCGAAGATCGTGAACGATTCGCCGAACAACACGGGCCTGCGGGACCTTCCGCCGGCGCAGGCCGCGGACGTCTGGTACGCCTACTCCGCCTCTGCGGAGTTCCCCGAGCTCGGCACGGGCGGCGGCGCCCCGATGAGCGGCCCCGTCTACGACTACGACGCCTCCAACACGTACAAGACGAAGTTCCCCGAGTACTTCGAGGGGAAGTGGTTCAACTACGAGCTGACGCGGCAGTGGTTCAAGGTCTTCTCGATGCAGGAGAAGGACCAGACGTTCAACGATCCGCGCTTCGACCCCGCCAAGGCGGGCGACCTGAATTCGATCAACTCCATTTTCCCGGACATGAAATGGAACCAGCCTTTCGACGCCGACTTCGGTCCTGACGGCGCGATGTACGTCATCGACTTCGGGCTCGGCAGCGGCACGGGCCGCGGCGGCAGCAACGAGGGCGCGGGCATCTACCGCATCGACTACGTGGCGGACGGACGCCTTCCGGACGCCCGCGTCTCGGCCACTCCGGACAACGGAAGCACCCCGCTCAAGGTCAAGTTCTCCAGCGCGGGTTCGGGCCTTCCGGGCGACAAGCCCGTCACGTACGCGTGGGACTTCGACGGCAACGGCACGACCGACTCCACCGAGGCCGACCCGACGTACACCTACACCAAGAAGGGGCTGTTCAACGCGCGCCTGAAGGTGACGGGCCCGGACGAGCTGAGTGGTCTGGCCGTGCAGGAGATCACCGTCGGTAACACCCGTCCCGTGGTGACGATCCAACAGCCGCCCAACGGCGGGACGTTCAGCTTCGGGGACACGATTCCGTTCAAGATCAAGGTGACGGACAAGGAGGACGGGAAGATCGACTGCAAGCGGGTCGTCGTCCAGTCCCAGCTCGGGCACGACGCCCATCTGCACCCGCTGGACAACTACACCGGCTGCGCGGGCGAGATCGTGACGGACGCCGGGGACAGCCACGGACCGGGGCAGAATCTCTACTACGGGATCACTGCCCAGTACGAGGACAAGGGCGCGTCCGGGGTGCCCGCCCTGACGGGTTCCGCCTCGCTGACGCTGCGGACCTCCTTCCGCGAGGCCGAGCACCGCACCACCACCGGTGGGGCGCACGGGGGCGTGGACACCGGTGAGCGCGCGGACGCGTCCGGCGGCAAGCGGCTCATCGAGATCGAGGACGGGGACTGGGTCTCCTTCGACCCGGTGAACCTCAAGGGCGTCGACTCCGTGACGGTGGGCGCGTCTTCGGGCGGGCTCGGCGGTGACATCGAGTTCCGCGCCGGGTCTCCCACGGGCAAGCTGCTCGGCAAGGTGAACGTGCCCAGGACAGGCGGCTGGAGCAACTTCATCTCGCCGACCGCCCAACTGGCCGCGCACGACGGCACGACGAAGCTGTACGCCGTCTTCACCAACCCCGAGTGGTCCGCCGACAAGGAGGATCTCCTCAGCGTCGACTGGCTGCACTTCAACGGCCCCGGCGTCGAGAAGAAGGCCGGCGCGAAGGTGACGGTCAAGGCGGCTCCGGCCGACGGCACCGCGCCGCTCGCCGTCAAGCTGACGAGCACGGTGAAGCTTCCGCAGGGCCGTACCGCGGCCTCGTACCACTGGGACTTCGGTGACAACGCCAAGCCCTCCGGTACGGAGAGCGGCAGCGCCGAGCACACGTACGCGCGCGCGGGGTCGTACACGGCGCATCTGACCGTCACCGACGACAAGGGCGACACGACGACCGGCGCGGTCCGGATCACGGCGAAGTGAGGGGTCGGCCATGAAGAGAAACAGTCCGAACGGGAAGAGAAGCGGCCTGAACGGGACCAGGCGAGCCTTTCTCGGTACGTCGATGGGGCTCGCGGCAGCGGCCACCACCGCGCTGCCCGCGCACGCGGGTGAGGCGTCACGGTGCCGGCGCATCCCGCGCGGCGGCATCGGCATGCACCTCTACACGATGCGCGACGTCCTCGCGAGGGACTTCGCGGGCACGCTGGAGCAGCTCTCCGACATCGGTTACGCGACCGTGGGCGTGAGCGGCCGGCACGGGTACGGCGCGGCCGACATCCGTAGGATGCTCGACGCGGTGGACCTGAAGGCGGTCCTCGAGCACGTCGCGTACGACACGCTCAAGGGCAGTGGCCTGCCCCGGGCTCTGGAGGATCTGCACACCCTCGGCGCGAAGTGGCCGGTGGTGCCGAGCCTGCCGGGCGCGCTGCACACGCCGGACGGTTTCCGGGAAGCAGCACGGCAGTTCAACCGCATCGGTCAGGCCTCGCGCGACGCGGGCCTGGGCCCTGTTCTGTTCCACAACCACGGCACGGACCATGTGGTGGTGGACGGCACGAGCCTGTACGACATCCTCCTGACCGAGACCGACCCGCATCTGGTCGGCTTCGAACTGGACGTGTACTGGGCGGCGAAGGGCGGCGGGGATCCGGCGGCGTACTTCGTACGGCACCGGCGGCGGTTCCCCGCGCTCCATGTGAAGGACATGGCGCCGGACGGCGGCTTCGCCGATGTCGGCTCGGGGACGCTGGACTTCGCCGCGATGTTCGACCACGCACATGTGGGCGGCGTCAAGCAGTGGCTGGTGGAGCACGACACCCCCACCGATCCGTTCGCCACGGCCCGTAACAGTTTCCGGTATCTGGCGGCGCTGCGGTACTGATGTGCCGGGTCCGGCCGGGGTGCGCTCGAACCGCCCACCTTCTTAAAGAAGGGCCACCTTTTAGAGAAGGCCCACCTTCTTGAAGAAGAGTGTCGTCGGGTGGAGCACTCCGGCCGGATCGGCCGCGTAGTCCGGGATGACCCCGGCTGCCGTCCAGCCCTCGGCCCGGTAGAGGGACTCGGCGGGGCTTCCCGTCTCCGTGTCCAGGATCAAGAGGGTCACGCCCGCGTCGGCCGCCGCTTGTTCCGCGGTGGCCAGGAGGGTGCGGGCGAGGCCCTGACCGCGCGCGGAGCTGTGGACCATCAGCTTGAGGATCTCGGCGCGGTGTCTGCCGTTGGGTTTGTCCACGAAGCCGACGCTGACGGTCCCGGTGACCCGCCCGGCGTCGCGCGCGGCCCAGACGGCGAGCCGCCCGTCCGCCACCGCCGGCGCCAGGCCCCGCCACCAGTCGGCGGCGGCTGCCCGGTCGAGGGGCGCGAGGAAGCCGAGGGAGGAGCCGCCGTCCACGACGTCGGCGAGCAATGCCCCCAAGTCGGCGGCGGATGCGCATAGTTGATCCGATGTGAGGCGCGTCGGCGTGGCCGTCGCCCGCCCCGCCCTCATCGCGCGACCACCACCAGGGCGTACCGCACGGCCCGCTTCCCCACGCACCGGAACCGCGTCGGCCCCCAGAGCCGGAAGCGCAGGCAGTCCCCGGTGTCCAGGGCGTGCGTCTCGCCCTGCACGGTGATCTCCAACGTCCCGTCGAGCACCCAGATGTGCTGTTCCAGGCCAGGTACGGGAGGCCGGTCGTACGCGACGTCCGCGCCGGGCTCCAGGCAGCCCTCGACGAGCTCGCCGCGCAGCCCCGCGTGCGGCGGCGACACCGACCTCCGTACGAAGCCGGACGCACCGTCGGTCCACACGCTCTGCTCGGCCGCGCGCACCAGCTGCGCGGGTTCGGCCTCCACCTCGCTCAGGAGCTGCGACATCGTGCGTTCGTAGACGGCGCAGAGCCGATTCAGGAGGGACGCGGTGGGGCTGATCTCCGCGCGTTCGGCCCGCGACAGGGTGGAGCGGCTCACGCCGCTGCGGTCCGCCAGGTCGCCCAGGGACCAGCCGCGTTCCGTCCGCAGCTCGGCGAGGCGGGTGGCGAGCCGCTCGTCGACATCATCGCGTTCCATATGTGGCACGCTATCCCACATATGGAACGAGGTGCGGCAACGCGCCTCACTCGTGCGCCGACGCCGCCCCCAGAAGCTCGCGGATACGTCCGGTGGCCTCGCCGAACTCGGCTGTCGCCAGCGTCGTCGCGTACGAACGCTCGGCGGGGAGGCCGACGTCGATGATCTCCTCCACCGTGCCGGGGCGCGGGCTCATCACGACGACGCGGTCCGCCAGGTAGACGGCCTCCGGGATCGAGTGGGTCACCAGGAGGACCGTGGTTCCGGTCTCGCGCCAGATCCGGTTCAGCTCGACGTTCATCTGTTCTCGCGTGAGCGCGTCGAGCGCCCCGAAGGGCTCGTCCATGAGCAGTACCGGTGGCTCGTGCAGCAGAGCGCGGCAGAGTGCGACGCGCTGCTGCATGCCGCCGGACAGCTCGTGCGGATAGGCGTCCTCGAAGCCGGTGAGTCCGGTCATGCGGATCAACTCATCGGTACGCGCGCGTGCTTCGGCGCCGGGGATCTTGCGTATCTCCGCCTGGAGCAGGATGTTGCGGCGTGCCGTGCGCCAGTCAAGGAGCGCGGCACGCTGGAAGACGTAGCCGATGTCGCGGCGCGGCCCGCGCACCGCCTCGCCGCCGAGGAGTACGCCGCCCGACGAGGGGGCGAGCAGCCCGGCGACCAGCTTCAGGAGGGTGGACTTGCCGCACCCCGAAGGCCCGACGATCGCCACGAATTCGCCCGCGCCGACGTTCAGCGAGACGTCCTGCAACGCGGTGACGTCCTTCTTCTTCGTACGGAAGCGGACGGCGACGTCGTCGAGGCGCACCGCCGCCGACTCCCTCGCCTCCCCCGCCGACGCACGTGGATCGTCACTCGCCTGTGGGTCGCCGGTCGTCTTGAGAGACGCGTCCTTCGTCATTGCCCTGCCGCCCCTCAACCCTTGATCCCCTTGGCCGCGTCCCAGTACTCCGCGACGGGTTTGGCCTCCTTGACCATGCCCGCCTTCGAGAAGACGTCAATGGTCTGCTGCCAGTCCGCCTCCGTGTTGGCGCCCGGTGCCTTCCCCTTCGTGGCGTCGGTGTGCAGCAGGGTCAGCGTCGTCTTGAACTGCTCGGACAGGACGTCCTTGGGCGGCAGTTGCTCGGACGCGCCCTCCATCGCGGCGACCGCGGGCTCCGGGCTCTTCTCGGCGGCCGCCCAGGACTCGCTCACTGCGGCGGTCATGCGCTTGGCCAGATCTCCGTTGCCCTGAAGGGTCTTGGGCCCTGCGATGAGGCCGTTGGAGTAGAAGTTGAGGCCGTTCTCCGAGAAGCGCAGATACGAGACGTCCTTCTTGGCCTTGTTCTGCATGGTAGGGCCCTGGTCGCTCGCGTACCCGAGCAGCGCGTCCGTCTTGCCGGAGATCACCGCGGCGATCTTGCCTGCCGGGTCGGTGTTCTGGACCTTGACGTCGGATATCTCCATGCCGTTCTTCTCCAGGAAGATCGGGAAGGTCTTGGTGAGCGCGTCGCCCGCCGTGCCCGCGATCATCTTGCCCTTGAGATCGGCGGGGGCCTTGATGCCCTGGGCGTCGAAGAACTGCACGGAGGCGGGCGTCGTCTGGAGGAAGACCCCGAGGCTCTTCACCTTGACGCCCTGGTCGACGCCCGCGAGCACCGCCGGAGTGTCCGCCCAGCCGAAGTCGGTCTGCCCGGCGGCGGTGGCCTGCACGGTCTTCTGCGAGCCCTGGCCCGCCCTGATGTCCAGGTCGATGCCGTGCTTCTCGAAGATCTTCTGCTTCTTGCCGTAGTAGAACGGCGCGTGCTCGCCGTAGGGATACCAGTTGAGCGTCAGCGTCACTTTGTCGAGCTTCTTGCCGGAGTCGCTGGTGCTCGTCTTGTCGTCATCGCCGCCGCAGGCCGTCGCGGTCACCGCGACGAGGGTCAGGGGGACGAGGCCGGTGAGCAGTCTGCGCGCGTGCATGGGCGGGCCCTTCTCGCGTACGTCGAGCATCGGACATGGCGGGGTGGGTGCGCCGGCACCGCGTGGTGGGTGTCAGTAGGTAGTGGTGGGCGTCAGTAAGTAGTGGTGGCGGCCACGTCCCTGCGGCTCGCGTGCCACGGCAGGAGGAGCTTCTCGGCGATCTCGACGAGCACGAAGAGGACGACGCCGATCAGCGACATGACGAGCAGCCCCGCGAAGAGCATCGGGGTGTCGAGGTTTCCGTTGGCCTGGAGGATCACATAGCCGAGGCCTTCGTTCGCGCCGACGAACTCGCCCACGACGGCACCGGTGACGGCGAGGGTGACGGCCACCTTCAGGCCGGAGAACAGGTGTGGAAGCGACGCCGGGAAGCGGATCTTGAGGAAGGTCTGCCAGGGCCTCGCGCCCATGGTGGCGGAGAGCTGGAGCATCTCCGGGTCGACGGCTTTCAGCCCGGTCACCATCGAGATGACGACAGGGAAGAAGGCGATCAGAACGGCGATGAGGATCTTCGGGGTGATACCGAAGCCGAGCCAGACGACGAACAGCGGGGCGATCGCGATCTTCGGTACGACCTGGGCGAAGAGGAGGATCGGATAGAGCGTCTTCTCGACGGTCGTCGAGTAGACCATGACGACCGCGGCGAGGATGCCGACGCCCACGGCGATGACGAAGCCGAGCAGGGTCTCGTAGGTGGTGACCCAGGTGTGCTGCCACAGGTAGTCGGGCTTGTCGAGGATCACGTCGAGGGTCGCGCCGGGCGAGGGCACGAGGTACGCCTCGACCATCTCGGTGGCGGCGATCAGCCACCACGCCCCGAAGCAGACGAGCAGCAGGACGAGTGGACGCCAGCTCTTCTCGGCCGCATCGGCGGTACGTTGCCGCAGGGTCGGGCGGCTGCGTTCGGCAACGCCCGCCGTTTTCACGGGAGTTGCCTGTAGTGCGCTCTGGCTCACGGTGAACTCCCCTGGCATTCAGCGAACTTCTGAGTCAGTTGCGGAGCTTGGGTGGTGCGGAAACCGCTTTCAGAAAGCGCTTTCTGATAAGGTGTCCGCCACGCTAATGACTGGCTGACCGCAGGGTCAATAGGTCGGCTCGAAGTTTCGCGGCGCGAGACGAAGGGGGCGCGGTGCGGGTGCTGGGGCGCGAGCAGGAACCCGGAGCAGGGCGGTCCCGTGAGAAGAAATCCGGAACGGGGCGGGGGTACGAGGGGTTGGCCGCCGCCGGATCGGGGAGAGCGGGCTCGGGGCAGACCGGCTCGGGACAGACCGGCTCCCGGATGACCAGCTCGGGACAATCCCGTGAGCAGCGATCCGCGCCCGGGCGCGGTCGTGAACGCGGGCCTCATGTCACTCTGCACGCGGTGGCCCGCACCGCCGGGGTCTCCCCGGCCACCGCGTCGCGGGCTCTGAACGGCACGACCCGCGTCCGCGAGGACCTGCGGCGGCGGGTGCTCGAAGCGGCGGAGCAGCTGGGGTACATCCCCAACGCCCATGCGCAGGCGCTCGCCAGCTCATCGAACAACACGGTCGGCGTCATCTGCCACGACGTCGGCGACCCCTACTTCGCGGCGATCGCGAGCGGGGTGATGGCGGCGGCGGCCGAGCAGGATGTACTGGTCATGCTGGCCAGCACGTTCCGTGCCCCGGCACAGGAGATCGCGTACGTCTCGATGCTGCGGGCGCAGCGGGCCCGCGCGATCCTGCTCATCGGCTCGGGCTTCCAGGACCCCGCGTGGGAACGGGCGTTGGAGGCGGAGTTCGCTCCCTACATACGTGACGGGGGCCGCGTCGCCGTGGTCAGCCGGCACCGCAGTCTGCGCGTGGACACGGTGCAGCCCGAGAACCGGGCGGGGGCGGGGGCCCTGGCGCGGGCGCTGCTCTCCCTGGGCCACCGGGAGTTCGCCGTCCTGACCGGCCCCGAACGGCTCACCACCGTCGCGGACCGTCTGGCCGGGTTCCGCGCGGCGCTGGCCGACGCGGGGGTCGCCCTGCCCCCGGAACGGATCGTGGAGGGTGCCTTCACCCGCGACGGGGGGCACGCGGCGGCGGTCGAACTGCTGCGCCGGGGGCAGCGGCCGACGTGCGTCTTCGCGGTGACGGACGTGATGGCCGTGGGGGCGCTGGGTGCGCTGCGGGAGCGGGGTCTTCGGGTGCCGGACGACGTGTCGCTCGCGGGCTTCGACGACATCCCCCTGGTCGGGGAACTGACCCCGCCGCTGACCACGGTGGCGCTGCCGCTGACGCGGATGGGTCGGGATGTGCTCGCCCTGGCGCTTCGCGAACGGGGCACGAGGTCACGGGTGGAACGGGTGAGGGGCGAGGTGGTGCTGCGGGCCAGCACGGGGCGGCCCTCGGCCTGAACAGCCAGGGACCTTCCGCGCCACGCCGGTCAGCCGCGAGCAGGGCGTCGGGGCACGGATCGAGCGGGTGCAGGGCAAGGTGGCGCTGCGGCGGCCCCCAGCCTGACGCGGCCCGCGACAGCCATGATGGGCCCAACTCGGCACTCCCGTCGGCCGCGAGCGGGCGCGGGGCACGGGTGGAACGGGTGCGGGGCGAGGTGGCACTGCGGGGCGGCCCTCGGACTGAGGGCTCACGGCGGCCAGTAGTTACTGCCACCGGGCCGCCGCCTGCCAGGGCTCCGCTCCCGGCTTCCGGCGGATTCAACCCCACCCGGCCATCCGATGGCCCGGCAGTATGGGTTCCGAGGTCGACGCCTTGCGCAGGTGGTCGGCCAGCGCCTCTGTCGCCGGGGACGCGGGGTCGTTCTTGGCGCCCCATGCCAGTAGGTGGTGGCGCCGGGCCCAGGGGTCCTGCAGGTCGCATACGTCCAGGGGCTGGGTGGGGTCGATCACGCGGCGCGGGACGATCGCGAGGCCGACGCCCGCGGCGGCCAGGGCGACCAGGACGTTGAGGTTGGCGACGGTGGTGCGGTAGCGGACCACCGGTGCGTGGGGGCCCACGTGTCTCTCGATCCAGCGACGCAGCGAGGCGTCGGCGTCGAGCCCGACGAGCGGGTGTTCGGCGGCCTCGCTGTAGGTCAACGACGTACGGCCCGCGAGGATCCCTCCGGCCTGGCCGACCACGACGAGGGAGTCGTCGCCGAGGGGCTCCATGGCGAGACCGCAGTCGCGTGCCTCGTCGTCGAGAACGATGCCCAGGTCCGCCTCGCCGTCGACGAGCATCCGCACGATCTGCGGGGTGCGCCTCTCGGAGACCCGGACGTCGACGTCCGGGTGCGCGCGGAGGAACGACACCAGGGCCTGCGGCACGAGTCGGTGCACCGCGGAACCGCCGCCCAGCAGGGTCAGCGGCGCGGTCGGGGACCGCGTATAACTCGCGACGGCGCTTTCGAGCCTGACGGTCTGGGCGAGGACCTCGCGCGCGTGCCGGGCCAGTGTGGTCCCCGCCGGGGTGGGGCGCACGCCCCTCCTGCCGCGGATCAGGAGAGCCACGCCGGCCTGCTGCTCAAGGGAGCGGACCCTGGCGCTGGCCGAAGGCAGGCTCAGATGCATCCGGCGGGCGCCCGCCGTGATCGACCCCTCCGTCACGGTGTCGAGGAAGAGCCGCAGATCGTCCAGGTCGTAGCGCACCTCATGAGCCTATGGCACAGCCTTAGGCTGGGTACACCGATTACGCATTGTGGACCCACCCGTCACGGGGCGATGCTCGCCGGGTGTCCGAGATTCTGCTCGTCCTGATAGCAGGCATCGCCGCCGGAGCGCTGAACTCCGTCGGCGGCGGAGGCACGTTCGTGGCGCTGCCCGCTCTGGTCGCGGTCGGCCTGTCCCCGGTGACGGCGAACGCGTCGTCGACGATCGCCCTGGTGCCGGGAGCCGTGGCCAGCGGATGGGTCTACCGGCGTGAACTCGCCCCGCTCGGGGCGACGTCGACGACGTCCCTGACGGCGGTCAGCGTGGTCGGGGGCGGCATCGGCGCCGCCCTGCTCCTCACCCTCCCCGCGGCCTCGTTCGACGCCGCCGTGCCGTGGCTGCTCGCCTTCGCCACGGCGGTCCTCGCCTTCGGCCGCCGCCTTTCCCGCGCGGTCAGCAGCGCGCTCGGCCGCCGGCTCGACATGAGTCCGCGAGCCGTCCTGGTCGGCCAGTTCCTGCTCGCGCTGTACGGCGGATACTTCGGCGGTGCCGTAGGCATCATGATGTTCGCCCTGTGGGGCATCGGCCTCGGTCTCGACGCCGCCGTCAGCAATCCGATGCGGGTCACCCAGATCGCGGCCATCAATCTCAGCGCGGCCGCACTGCTCCTCGTCGCATCGGACGCGCTGAACGCTCCGCTCGTCCTCGCCGCGATGTTCGTCGGCGCGCTGGCCGGTGGCTTCAGCGGCGCGCACTTCGCACGCCGTCTCTCCGCCCGGGTGCTGCGGAGCATCATCCTGACCACGGCCGTGACGATGACCGTCCTCTACTTCGTACGCGGCTGAGGCCGACCGGCATGGCGATCGAGGACTCCGATGCCGCCGCGTCGCCGTACACGGACGCGGCACGAGCACGGTTGGCGATGGCCCACGAGGCGTGCGAACTGGCCGGCCTCGCGCGCGCCGCCGTACCGATCGGCGAGCACGAGCTGCACCCCGACGGCACCGCCCGCTCCCCCGGCTCCGTGCTGGCCGACGCCGCCGGTGTCCTCAGAGCGGCGCACCGGTTCTTCGAGGCCGCCGCCGTGAGCGAGCGTCTCGGCGGCGCGAGTTGGCAGCTCATCGGCGACGTTCTGGGTGTGGAGGCGCAGAGCGCGCGAGCACGCTTCGCCGCGGCCGAGTCCTGTTTCCGGGAGGAACTCCAGAAGGCCGGTGCCGTCGGAGGCGCCGGCGATGCGGGCTGGTGGCGGGCCTACACGGCGGGCAACCCGCTGGAGGCGGCGCGCGACCTCGACGACTGGGTCCTGCGCCACGAGGACGGGGACGGCGATCTCGGCGCCGCACCGGTCTCCGGCGGCCTGGTACGGCGGGATCCAGGCAGCAAGCAGAGGGATCCCGATAGCAAATAGGGCCTCCCGAACGGCAGCTGAGGCGCGCCACGGATGAGAACCGGCCCCCGCACTCCCGGCGCGTCCCGCCCCACCGCGCGTCCCCCCAACGGATGTGCCGACGGGGAGAGTTGTTGCCACCTGGGTCGACGTCCGTGTGGGTGACCGCCACACGTCCCGGTAATTGAGGGGTAAATAGCAGCCGAAATCAGCCCGTATCCGTAATCGGTATCACCTCCTAATCTGTGAGGCGCACACGCGAGGGGATCACTGTCCGTCTTCCACGGAGGTTGACAAATGTCTGCGTTGTCCGAGGGGATCTACCTGCTCAAGAACGAGGAGAGCGGCCTGTACGCGGGAGTGCAGGGGGCCAAGACCGCACAGAGCGTACCGATCGTGCAGCAGGAGTTGCACCCGCAAGGGACCGCCCGGCACAGTCAGTTGTGGCATCTGCGGCCCAATGCGGCCAGGGAGGACGCCTGGACGCTGCAGAGCGTCCACAGCACCTTGCGCATGGACATCATGACCGGCCGCGGGCGCGCGGGCTCGCCGGTGCAGCAGTGCCCGGCGGAGACCCGGCAGGATCTGCTGATGTCCCAGCTGTGGCAGCCGGTGGAGGTCGGCGACGACCGGTACACGCTGGTCAACGTCAACAGCGGCCATTTACTGTCCGTCCGCGACGACAGCAGCACGCCGGACGCACCCCTGGAGCAGGCGGCCAAGCCCGCCTTGGGGCCCCGCACAGCCCAGCAGTGGATCCTCGAACGGGTGCCGGGTCGGGGCGAGGCCAAGGGGTTCGACGCGCTGACGGCCACCGTGGTCTCCTCCAGCGGAGGCGTCCTGGGTACGGTACTGGGCTCCCTGAGTGGCGCGACCAAGCAGGCGCTCGACGCGGGCGGCGGGATCTTCGAGTCGGCGGCGAAGGCGATTCCGGACAGCGACACGCCCTACGTGCGCTTCGACGGCTTCCGCGGGGACGAGTTCATCCGCTTCTCCAAGCGGCGCGGCATCGAGGCGGGGCCGAGGAAGATCGCCGATCAGTTCCCGCACCTGCCCAAGCCGTTCAGCGACGGCTTCGAGGCCGTCGGCCCGGCCGCCAGGCACAGCGGCCACACCTACCTGGGCTTCATGCGGGACCAGGCCGTCGAGTTCTCCGACAAGAGCCATGGGCCCGTCCACGACGCGGAGCACATCCTGCACCCCGAACTCCTGCAGGCGGTCGGCGAACTGTGCGATGTCACCGGCTTCGGCAGCGACGGCGGGAGGCTTCTGGTCTTCGGCCGCAAGGACAGTTGCACCGTGGACCCCGCGGAGGTCCACCTGAGGCGTGGCTCCTACCACCAGCAGTTCCTGCTGACGGCCGCACCTGAGGCCTTCGGTTTCGGCCCGGACGCGGCGAGCACGGCCGTCGCCGACTCCACGGCCCACTACTTCCTCACCAAGGGCGACGAGTTCGTCGTCGTCTCCGAGGACAAGCTCATTCAGGGTCCGGCCAGGCTCACCGACGTCTACCCGTTCCTGGACGGCCTCTGGATGTAACCGCCGTCCCGCCGGCGTCCGTACCCGGCCCTGTCCCGTCGGGGCGCACCGCCGACGGGGCCGGGTCGCGGGCCTGGCCCTAGCCCGCCGCTTCCCCCAGCGCGTCGAGCACCGGGCGGATCAGCGGATGTTCCTCCGCTCCGCACCGCACCGCCGCGAACACCCGGCGGGTGGGAGCGACGCCCTCCACCGGGCGGATCACCACCCCCGATACGTCCATGCCGCGCAGCGCCGACCGAGGCACCAGGGCCACACCCATGCCCGCCGAAGCAAGGGCGACCACCGCCCGGAAATCGTCCGACCAGTGTTCGAGCAGGGGCTGGAAGCCCGCGGCCTCGCAGGCGAGTATCACCACGTCATGGCAGGGGTTCCCCGCGAAGGGCCCGATCCACGCGTCCTTGGCGAGCTCCGCGAGCGGTACGCGCTCCACCGCGGCGAGGCGATGCGTCTCGGGGAGGACCGCGTCGAACGGCTCGACGTACAGCGGGACCCGCGTGAGGCGCGGATCGTCCGCGCCCGGCGCGCCCCGGTACTCCACCGCCACGGCGACATCCACCTGCCGGTCGAGCACCATCGGCAGGCTCGCGTCGCCCTCCGCGTCCTGGACCCGCACCCGTATCCCGGGGGCGCCGGACGCAAGACGGGCGAGGGCGGGACCGACCACCAGGGCGATGCCCGTGGCGAAGGACGCCACGGTCACCGTCCCGGCCTCGCCCGAGTCGTAGGCGGCCAGCTCCGCCTCGGCCCGTTCCAGCTGGGCGAGGACCGCGTTCGTGTGGGAGAGCAGGATCTCGCCCGCCGGGGTGAGACGGACCCCGCGGGCGCCCCGCTCGACCAGGCGGTGGCCGGTCTCCTGCTCCAGGGCGGTCAGCTGCTGGGAGACCGCGGAAGGCGTGAGGTAGAGCGCGGCGGCAGCGGCCGTCACCGTGCGGTGGTCGGCCACCGCACGGAGGATGTGCAGCCGCCGCGCTTCGATCATGGGGTCGATTGTCCCAAACCGCGGACCTCACCGACACCAGCGGTCCGGCCAAGCCCCTGGGGCGCTCGTGGGCGCGCTCAGGCACCCGTGGGCACTCAGGCGCCCGAAGCGTCCAGCTCCGCCCGCGCCGCGACGAAGGCGTCCACGGCACGGTTCACGTCATCCGTGGAGTGCGCGGCCGACAGCTGGACGCGGATGCGGGCAGCGCCCTGCGGCACCACGGGGTACGAGAAGCCGATCACGTACACGCCGCGCTCCAGGAGCAGCTCGGCCATCCGTCCCGCGACCGAGGCGTCGCCGATCATCACCGGGGCGATCGCGTGGTCGCCCGGCAGGATGTCGAAGCCCTCTTCCGTCATCCGCGAGCGGAAGAGCGCCGTGTTCGCGGCGAGCCGTTCCCGCAGGTCGCCCGCGGACTCCAGGAGGTCGATGACCTTCAGCGAGGCCGCCGCGATCACCGGGGCGAGGGTGTTCGAGAAGAGGTACGGGCGCGAGCGCTGGCGAAGGAGCGCGACGATCTCCGCGCGCGCCGCCACGTAGCCGCCGGAGGCACCGCCGAGCGCCTTGCCGAGGGTGCCCGTGATGATGTCGACGCGGTCCATGACGCCGTGCAGCTCGGGTGTGCCGCGTCCGCCGGGGCCCACGAAGCCGACGGCGTGCGAGTCGTCGACCATCACCATGGCGTCGTAGCGCTCGGCGAGGTCGCAGATCTCCCGCAGCGGGGCGACGTACCCGTCCATGGAGAAGACGCCGTCGGTGACGACCAGCTTGCGGCGTGCGCCGCCCTCGGAAGCCTCCTTCAACTGCTGCTCCAGGTCCGCCATGTCGCGGTTGGCGTAGCGGAAGCGGCGGGCCTTGGAGAGCCGGATGCCGTCGATGATCGACGCGTGGTTGAGGGCGTCCGAGATCACCGCGTCCTCGGCGCCGAGCAGCGTCTCGAAGACTCCGCCGTTGGCGTCGAAGCAGGACGAGTAGAGGATCGTGTCCTCCTGGCCCAGGAACCCGGACAGGCGCCCCTCCAGCTCCTTGTGCACCTCCTGCGTACCGCAGATGAAGCGCACGGACGCCATGCCGTAGCCCCAGCGGTCCAGGGCCTCGTGCGCGGCGGCGGTCACCTCGGGGTGGTCGGCGAGGCCGAGGTAGTTGTTCGCGCAGAAGTTCAGCACCTCGCCGGGGCGGCCCCCCGCGGTGACGGAGACCGTGGCGGACTGCGGGGTGCCGATGACGCGCTCGGGCTTGTGCAGGCCCGCGGCGCGGATCTCGTCGAGGGTGGTGCGCAGGTCGTCGCGTACGGAGTCGAACATGCTTGATTCCTTCAGCAGCTGAGGCGGTCGGGACGGCAGGGACGGTCGGGTTTCAGGAGGTCCAGTCGAGGATGATCTTGCCGCCGCGGCCGCTCGCCGCGTCGTCGAAGGCCGCCTCGAAGTCACGGTGGCCGTAGCGGCCCGTGATCACGGGGGCGAGGTCGAGGCCGCCTTCGAGCAGCACCGACATGGAATACCAGGTCTCGAACATCTCGCGGCCGTAGATGCCCTTGATCGTGATCATGGAGGTGACGATCCGGGACCAGTCGACGGCGAATTCCTCGGCCGGCAGACCGAGCATGGCGATCTTGCCGCCGTGCGTCATGTTGGCGAGCATGTCGCGCATCGCGACGGGGTTGCCGGACATCTCCAGGCCGACGTCGAAGCCCTCACGCAGGCCCAGTTCGCGCTGGCCGTCGGCGATCGAGGTCTCGGCGACGTTCAGCGCCAGGCTCGCGCCGACCTTGCGGGCGAGCTCGAGGCGCTCCTCGCTGACGTCCGTGACGACGACGTTGCGGGCGCCCGCGTGGCGAGCCACGGCCACCGCCATCAGGCCGATCGGCCCCGCCCCGGTGATCAGTACGTCCTCGCCGACCAGCGGGAAGGACAGTGCGGTGTGCACCGCGTTGCCGAACGGGTCGAAGATCGCGGCCACGTCGAGGTCCACGGGGACGCGGTGCACCCACACATTGGCGGCGGGCAGCGCGACGAACTCCGCGAACGCCCCGTCCCTGCCGACGCCCAGGCCCACCGTCGCGCGGCACAGGTGGCGGCGGCCCGCCTGGCAGTTGCGGCACTTGCCGCAGACCAGGTGGCCCTCGCCGCTGACCCGGTCGCCGATCTTGATGTCCGCGACGTCACGCCCGGTCCCGACGACCTCGCCGACGAACTCGTGCCCGACGACGAGCGGCGCCTCGATCGCCTGCTGCGCCCAGCCGTCCCAGGCCCGGATGTGCAGATCGGTGCCGCAGATCCCGGTGCGCAGCACCTTGATCAGGACGTCTCCGTTGCCGATCACCGGCTCCGGCACGTCCATCAGCCGGAGACCCGGCTCCGCTTTCTCCTTGACCAGCGCCTTCAACGCAGCGGCTCCTGTCGTACGTCGCTTGTTCCACCGACGACACAGGAATCTTCCCTACGGCGGCGCCCCGGTCCATCGAGGATTTCTTAAGCGCCGCCGCAGCTTTCCTTCAGGCCCCTCGTTCAGGCCCGGGTCTGACCCCCCTCGAAGTACGCGATGAGTTCCGGATCGAGGACCGGCACCTCCCGCGGCGTACCCCCGTCCCGCAGCGACTGCGTCGCGCGCACGCCCGCCGCGACGGCCATCCGGGCGGCGACCGGAGAGGTGTCGGTGCGCCCTCCCTCGCGTGCGAAACGGACGAACTCCTCGATGAGCAGCGGGTCGGATCCGCCGTGCCCGCCCTCGTCCTCGGCATCCGGCACCGGGTACTCGGCGTCGGCGTCGGGGCGGTAGGTCGAGCGCTTCGTGTTCCAGACCTTGACCACTCCCCCGGGGCCGTCGCCGAAGTTCTCCAGGCGGCCCGCGTCCCCGATGACGGTGTAGTTGCGCCAGTAGTCGGGCGTGAAGTGGCACTGCTGGTAGGAGGCGAGAACCCCGTTGTCGAGGCGCATGTTGACCAGGGAGACGTCCTCCACGTCGATCACCGGGTTGAGGTCGCGCTGGGTGTTCGGCGGCCAGTGGCCGTCCTCGGTGTACCAGTCGTCCGTCTTCGGCTCGCCCGGCTCGCGGCGGTGCGGATTGTCCCCGTAGACCATGAGGTCGCCGAGCGCCTGCACCTGGCGGGTGTAGCCGTCGGCGAGCCAGTGCAGGACATCGATGTCGTGGGCGGCCTTCTGGAGCAACAGGCCGGTGGTGTTCTGCCGTTCGGCGTGCCAGTCCTTGAAGTACCAGTCGCCTCCGTAGGCGACGAAGTGGCGCACCCAGACCGTCTTGACCTCGCCGATGTCACCGCGCCCGATGATGTCGCGCATCAGCCTGACCACGGGCATGTGGCGCATGTTGTGGCCTACGTAGAGGCGGGTTCCCGTCTCGTACGCGGTCCGCAGGATCTCGTCGCAGGCCTCGATGCCGATGTCGAGGGGCTTCTCCACGAAGACGGGCTTCTTCGCGCGCAGCGCCTCGCAGGCGAGCTGCGCGTGGGTGTGGTCGGGGGTGAGGATCACGACGGCGTCGATGTCCGGATCCTCGATGACCTTGCGGTGATCGGTGGATATCAGGGCGCCGGGGAAGGCCACGGCCGCCTCCGTCCGCGCGGTGACGTCGTGGTCGGCGAGCGCGGTGACGCGGTGGCCCTCGCCGGGCCGGTGTGCGGTGCGGGCCAGCGAACCGCGCAGGCCGTAGCCGAGGACGCCGAGACGGAGGTCGGTCATGGTGTGCCTTTCCGTACAGATATCTATGAGACTTCGGGTGTTGCCTACGTACGTGACGGATGGACGAGCACATGGGCGAGCGCCACGCGTCCCGTCCCGGAGAGCTTGATCCTTATGTATCCGGCTTCCGCGTCCGTGTCGAGGAGTGTGGGCTTTCGGGGACATCGGCGGTCCAGGTGACGGTGTGCCCGTCGCGCCCGGAGTCGGCCGCGCCCAGCTTCAGCGGCTCGCTCATCTCGTAGGGTCCGTCGGCGAGTTCGCCTCAACGCAGGACTTCATCGACAACGCCGTCGCGGCACGGGCGGTCCGGGTACTGCGAGCACGTACGGTTCGGATCCTGTTCTCAGGCATGGGGCCGCAACGTAGTAATCGCTTACTGCCAGCGTCAACACCCCAGATATAGCCGGTGAACCCACTGACACCCACCACATAGACCCACGCCGGACAGAAAGAACATAGAAAGATTCCCGGCCCTCTTGCGCGTCATAGCAACCGCTTACATGCTGTCGCGGGATCACTCAGGCACCCCACTCCACTCCACGCCACCCCATGCCCTGACGCCCCCGACGCCCCGACGCCTCACGGGAGTTCCCCATGCGCACGCCCCACTCCGGCTCCGCCCCCGGACCACGACGCCGCACGATCCTCGCCGCGAGCGCCGCATCCGCCTTCGTGCCGCTGGCCGCGGGCGGTACGGCCTGGAGCGCATCGGACGTGGACGCGGACCCGTACGACACGCTGCTCGCCCACGCGGCGGCCCAGCTCACCGGCGGCGCGTTCGACGCGACCGACCCGGACTTCGCGGCGGCGCTCAAGGTCCTGGACACCCAGGCGTCCGGCTGGTGGCGCGACTTGGACCGGTCCGCGGGGCGCAGCGCCCTGTGGGCCGACCTCTCCCCGGTGAAGGACCCGGGCAACTTCGGCCAGAGCTACACCCGCCTGCGCACGATAGCGACGGCCTGGGCCACGCCCGGCACCTCCCTCAGCGAGAGCGCCGAGGCGGCGGACGCCCTGCTCGACGCCCTGCGCTTCCTGCACGCCGGCGCCTACAACACCGGGCTCCCCGAGTCCGGCAACTGGTGGTTCTGGGAGATCGGCGCGCCCCGCGCCCTGATGGACACCTGCGTGCTGCTGCGGGAGAAGATCCCCGCGGCCGACCTGACGAAGTACGTCTCCACGGTGGCGAAGTTCTGCCCGGACCCGGACCGCCGCACCAACGCACCGACCCTGGCTGAGACGGGCGCCAACCGCGCCGACAAGGCCGTCATCGTGGCGCTGCGCGGACTTGTGGCGAAGGACGCGGCCACGCTGGCCCTTGCCCGCGACGGTCTGTCCGACGTCCGGGACAAGGGCAGGAACAGCCTGTTCACGTACGTCACTTCGGGCGACGGGTTCTACGAGGACGGGTCGTTCGTGCAGCACGGCTCCGTCGCGTACACGGGGACGTACGGCAGTGTCCTGCTCGGCAGCGCGGGACAGCTGATCGCGCTGCTCGCGGACTCCGAGTGGGCCGTCACCGACCCGAAGACGTCCGTTCTGTACGAGGCGGTGGACCGGACGTTCTCGCCGGTGGTCTTCGACGGTCTGATGATGGACGCGCTGCGCGGGCGCGCGACATCCCGCGAGAAGGCACCGGACCACAAGGACGGCGCGGCAGCCCTCACCAACATCCTGCAGCTGGCGGACGGAGCCCCGGCCGCGTACGCCGAACGCTGGCGCGCGCTGGCCAAAGGGTGGATCCGCCGCAACAAGACCCATCCGTACCTGAGCCTGGTGGGCGTCCCGGCACTCGCCCGCGCCAAGACCGTCCTCGACGATTCCGCCGTACCGGTCACCGACCGGCTCACCGGGCACTTCGCCTTCGCTGACATGGACCGGGTGGTGCACCGGCGCCCCGGCTGGGCGCTCACGCTCTCGCTCTCGTCGAAGCGCATCGCCGCGTACGAGGCGGGCAACGGCGAGAACCTGCACGGCTGGTACACCGGCGACGGCATGGCCTATCTCTACGACGGCGACGACCTGGGGCAGTTCGGGGACGGCTTCTGGGCGACGGTCGATCCGTACCGCCTGCCGGGCACCACCGTGGACACCCGTACGCGAGCCGACATCGGCTCGGGCGGTGGCACGGGGACCTACCTTCCGAAGAACGCCGTCGCGGGCGGTGCGGTGCTCGACGGCACGTACGGCGCCGCCGCGATGGAGCTCATGGCCGACGGCAGCACACTGCGGGCGAGGAAGGCGTGGTTCTTCCTCGACAACGCGGTCGTCGCCCTGGGCGCGGACATCACCGCGAGCGACGGCCGGACCGTCGAGACGGTCGTCGAGAACCGGAACCTGTACGAGGACGGGGCGCCGCGGCTCACGGTCGACGCCCGGCGCCAGCCCTCCCGCACGGGCTGGTCGGCGTCCCTGCCCGGCGCCCGCTGGGCCCATCTCGACGGTACCGGCGGCTATGTCTTCCCCGCGGGCCCCGATGACCGCTCCGAGCGCCCCGCCCGCCTGCACGCCCTGCGCGAGGAGCGGACCGGCACTTGGCGGGAGATCAACACCGGCGCGGACACCGGAGGCAGCACGAATCCGGTCACCCGCCGCTATCTGACCCTCTGGCTCGACCACGGCGTCTCCCCCGCCGCGTCCTCGTACGCCTATGTCCTCCTCCCCGGCGCGAGCGCCACCGCGACCGCCGCCTGGTCCCTCTCGCGGCCGGTCCGCGTCGTCGCCAACAACGCCACCGCGCAGGCCGTCGAGGCACGCCGCCACGGCCTCGTCGCCGCGCACTTCTGGCAGCCGGGCAGCGCGGCCGGGATGACGGCATCGGGCCCCTGCACCGTGCTCGCCCGACGCGGCGGCGACGGCATATCCCTTGCCGTGGCCGACCCGGGCCGCACGGGTACGACGGTCACCCTGGAACTGCCCTTCCCCGTACGGAAGGTGGTCCGCGCCGATGACACGGTCACCGTCACCCCGGGCCGCCGCGCGCTCGTCACCGTCCGCGTCGCGGGCTCGCGCGGCCATACGCACACCGCCCACCTGCGCTGATTCACCCATGCCGAAGAAGGGCGACGGTGTCGCCCTCCACCGTGCACGTGATGGACTCCCTCAACGCCGACGGCCGGACGGTGTCCTGGGACAGAACGACGAGCGTGACGTGGATGCCGGCGACGCCCGGATGCCCGGCGAAGGGGTATGAGTCAGGGCAGGAGCATGAGTCAGTGCGGGAGTCAGATCCCGCCGTCCTCCCGGCGGTGAATCTGCTCGATCAGCTCCGCCGCCATCGCCTTGATCGTCTCCAGACCCGCCCTGCCCCAGGGCCGGGGCTCGACGTCCACGACGCAGACCGTGCCGAGCGCGATGCCCGTGCGGTCGATGAGCGGCGCGCCCAGATAGGAGCGGATCCCGATCTCGTCGACCACCGGGTTCCCCGCGAAGCGCGGATAGTCGCGGACGTCCTCCAGGACCAGGGCCTTGCGCCGCACGACCACATGCGGGCAGTACCCGTGATCGCGCTCCATGTAGCGGCTCGCCGTACCGTCCGGGGTGTGCAGTCCCGCGAAGAACTGCCGTTCCTCGTCGATGAAGTTGACCATGGAGTACGGCGCGCCCGTGACCGCGGCGAGCCTGTCGGCGAAGGCGTCGAAGGCGAGGTCGGGACGGAGTCCTATGCCGAGCCTGTGCAACCGCCGCACCCGGCTCGGCGCCTCCTTGTCGACGGGAGTGAGCAGCAGGTGCGCGGTCGAGTCGTACATCAGGTGTGGGCTCCGTAGCTCGGGGCGGCCGGGGCGTGGGCGAGGAGGTGTTTGACGAGGGTGAGGAGGGTCGCGATGCCCGAGCTGGAGATCCGCGCGTCGCACCGCACGACGGGCACCTGCGGATGCAGGTCGATGGCGGAACGTACCTCTTCGGGCTCATAGCGGTGACCACCGTCGAATTCGTTGATGGCGACGATGAATCCCATGCCGCGCTGCTCGAAGAAGTCCACGGCCGCGAAGCAGTCCTCGAGACGGCGGGTGTCGGCGAGGACCACCGCGCCGAGCGCGCCTTCGGAGAGTTCGTCCCACATGAACCAGAAACGTTCCTGGCCGGGCGTTCCGAAGAGATAGAGCACATGCTCCGGATCGAGGGTGATGCGCCCGAAGTCCATGGCCACGGTCGTCGTGGTCTTGTTCTCGACACCCGACAGATCGTCGGTGCCCTCGCTGACCGTGGTGAGGAGCTCCTCCGTGCTCAGCGGCGAGATCTCGCTCACCGCGCCCACAAAGGTCGTCTTGCCGACCCCGAAGCCTCCTGCGACCAGGATCTTCAGGGCGGTGGGGAAGGGGTCAGAGCTGTCGTCGTAGTCCATCGAGCACTGCCTCCAACAGGGACCGGTCGGTGGGGTTGTGGTAGAAGTCCGGGGCTCTCAGGGTGAGCGCCCCGCAGTCGACGAGATCGGAGAGCAGCACCTTGGTCACGACCGCGGGCAGCTTCAGCTGCGCCGCGATCTCCGCGACCGATGTGGGTGCCGCGCAGAGCCCGAGCGCCGCCGAGTGCTCAGGGCCCAGGTAGCCGATGACCGATCCTCCGGTGGCCATCACCTGGGTCAGGAGGTCCAGTTGGGCGGTCGGACGGGTCCGTCCGTCACTGACCGTGTAGGGACGGACGAGCCGTCCGGCGGATTCGTCGAGCCATGGCCCGTCGTGCGGGGCCGCCACGCTCAATGCCTCATCGGAGCGGGTTCGCCGGCGAGCTGCCGGGGAGCCGTCATGAGGTAGGGGCGCACGCTCTTGACCAGCATCGCCATTTCGTAGCCGAGCACCGCCGCGTCCGCGTCGCGCCCGGCGAGCACCGCCAGACAGGTGCCCGAGCCCGCCGTCGAGACGAACAGGAGGGTGGAGTCGAGTTCCACGACGACCTGGCGCACGTCCCCGCCGTCGCCGAACCGGATGCCGGCACTGCGCCCCAGTGAGTAGAGCCCGGACGCGAGGGCCGCCATGTGGTCGGCGCTGTCCGGGTCGAGGCCGTGGACCGACTTCACGAGTCCGTCGGACGAGAGCAGGACCGCGCTGTGGGTGTGCGGCACGCGCTGTACGAGTCCGCTCATCAGCCAGTCGAGGTCGGATACCTGCCCGGTCGGCGCATCGCTGGCCATGGTGGATCGACTCCTTGGGGTACGAGGGTCTGCCGGGGCAGACGTGGGGCTTGCGGGGTGGTGCGGTTCAGCCACCCTGGTCGCCTCCGTCACGGGGGGCGTTGATGTCGGGTCCGGGCGCCGGGTCACGCATCTCCTGTGCGGCGGCGAGTCCGATGCCGCGCTGGAAGGCGGCCATCAGGCCCGGGTCGTGACCGATGTGGTGTTCGCTCTCCGGGCGGGGCGAAGGACCGTCCCGCAGCTGGGGCGCGATGTGTTCCTGGGCCCGCCGCTTGGGCAGCCGGGGCTTTCCCACCCGGCCGTGCACGGCGCCGTTGAGGGGTGTCGGCGCGGTCCCGGCGTGCTCGGCCGCTGCCTGCCGGTCTTCCGGCCGGATCCCCGGCACGGCTTCGGCCGGGGTCGGCCTGCCCTCCCTGCCCCGCACGGGCAGCGGGGCGGGCGCGGAGCCGTTCACCGCGGGAGCGTTCACCACGGGTTCCTGCGGCGCCCTCGGCGGCGCGTCCCGCTGCGGCTGCCGCACCGCGGGCACCGGTTCCGGGTGCGGCGCCACCGCGGGTACCTGTGCCACTTCTCGTACGCCGTCGGGGGCGACCGGCGGCGCGACCTGCGGGGCCCGCTGCGGTCGTCCCGCGGCGGCGGGCTCGTCCTGCGGCTCGGTGCCCAACAGGCCCTGCGGCAGGATCAGTACGGCCTGCACGCCTCCGTAGATGTTGGTCTGGAGGCGGACCGCGATGCCGTGTCTGCGGGCGAGCGCCGAGACCACGTAGAGGCCGATCCGCCCGTCCTGGAGGAGGCTCGCGACGTTGACCTGGTCGGGGTCGGTGAGCAGGTGGTTCATCTTGTTCTGCTCGGTCAGGGGCATGCCGAGCCCGCGGTCCTCGACCTCGACGGCGAGCCCGGCCGTCACCAGGTTGGCGCGCAGCAGGACCTGGGTGTGCGGGGCGGAGAACACCGTGGCGTTCTCGACGAGTTCGGCGAGGAGGTGGATGACGTCGGCGACGGCGTGACCGCGCAGGGTGCCGGCGATCGGCGGCACGAGCTTGACCCGTGAGTACTGCTCGACCTCCGCGATGGCCGAGCGGAGCACCTCGGTCATGGAGACCGGGTTGCTCCACTGGCGGCGCGAGATGGCGCCGCCGAGCACGGCGAGGTTCTCGGCGTGCCTGCGGATGCGGGTGGCCAGATGGTCGACGTGGAAGAGGCCCTTGAGGAGCTCCGGGTCCTCGACCTCGTTCTCCAGGTCGTCGAGGATCGAGATCTCGCGGTGCACGAGGGACTGCAGCCGCCGGGCCAGATTGACGAAGACCTCGACCTTCTGTTCGCTGCCCGCGTGGCTGGAGAGCTGCGAGGCCTGCACGACGGCGGTGACGGCGACGTCCTGGGCCCGGGAAAGTTCATCGGCCAGCAGCCCGAACTCGTCGCCGTCCTGTGCGGATCTGACCGGCGCCCGGCGCGGGGGCGGACCGTCGCCGCGGCGCAGCTTCTCGACGACTTCGCGCAGTTCGGCCTGTCCGCGCGCGGTGGTGCGTCGCAGGGTGCCGACGCGGTCGCGTACGGAGGTGGCGGTGCGGTCGGCGGCGACGGCGGCGATCACGACGCTGGCGAGGCTGATGGCCCCGGCGGCGGCGAGGATGACAAGGAGCGCGGGGTCGAGCGGGCCGGGGGCCGACCGGACGATGAAAAGGACGGCGGCACCGGCGCAGAGCACCACCGCGACGGCCGGAAGCACGGCGATGCGCAGGAGCTGGGGCCGTATCCGGGCCTCGGGCAGCAGTGTGGCGGATCGGCTCCCGGGCCTGCCGTGCCGACCGCCCTCACGGCGGTCTGCGCGGGCGGCCGGTGCACGAAGGTGAGACATCAGCGTCCTCGGTCAGGGTGCGGGCTCCGACGGGCGCGCGACGCGTGGCTTCGCGGCATCGCCGTACCGGTCGGGAGGGCACAGACGTGATCGCTGTCATGATCCCTGCGTCGACCGGCGGACACTCACGGTAGTCACCAACGCGTGAAGTGCGGGGGTCAGTTGCCAAAGTCCGGCACCCGGCGTCCCGCTCTGGTATGACACGTCGCACGGTCGTCCGAATACGGCCCTCGGACGCCAGTTCGCCGAATTCCGTTGAAAATCCGGTGTCCGCTGGACGAGAGTCCGTGGCATGGAATTCTTCTGCTACCACCGTGACCGGCCCGGCTCCCTCACGTTGCGCGAGGACCTCATCGAGGACCACTGGTCGTACATGGACCAGTACGCGAAGGAACTGATCGCACGCGGCCCGACGTTCGCCGCTGACGGCGAGACGCCAACCGGCAGCGTGCACATCGTCGACCTGCCGAACCCCGCCGCCGCCCGCGCGTTCGCCTTCGACGAGCCCAACTACCAGGCGGGTGCGTACCGGGACGTACTGCTGCGCAGGTGGCGCAACCTCCTCGGCCGCACCATGTGGGACTTCCCCGGTGGCAAAGAGGGTGGCAACCGGTATCTGGTCATCGGCCTCGGATCGGGAAAGCCGGCCGACCTCGACGTGCCGCCCGGCCGGGACGAACTGATCGCGTACGGGCCGCTCCTGTCCGACGACGACACCCTATGGCTGGGCACGGCCGCACTGGTCCGGTCCCCTGACCCGGACACCGCACGCGCCGTCCTGACCCCGGACCGGTACGCCGACATCGAGGTCCACGACTGGGAGTTCGGCGGGCGGCGGTGAACCGACAGGACGCCCGACGTTCCTGACGCGACCGAAATTCTCAATATGACATCCGGTACACCGGGATATCGCGGACAAAGGACAACTGCGAATCCGTATCAGTGAAATACCGGCAGAACCCTGAAGGCGATCTCCGATGTGCTGCAACATCCGTCATCACAACAGGTGATGGACGACGTGGACGTGCGGCGGTGCGGAGGACGCGGTTCTCTGCCCGGGTGCGGATACGTCAGGTGAAGCGAGGCATCAATGATGTCAGTGGAAAAGCTGCGGGGCGCAGGAAGCCAGCCGGGGTTCTTCCGGGAGTTGGTCGAATCCTCGCAGGACGCGATCCTCATGAAGACCCTCGACGGGGAGATCACCTTCTGGAACGCGGCAGCGCAACGGCTCTACGGATACACGTCCAAAGAGGCCATCGGCCACCACGTCGGCATGCTCATGCCACCCGATCTCAAGGACGAGGAAGCCTGCCTGCTCGAGCAGATCGCCCGCGGCGAGCGGATCGAGCACTACGAGACCCGCAGGACGACCAGCGGCGGCCGCGTCCTGGACATCGACGTGACCCTGTGGCCGATCCGCACGCACGACGGATCCATCACCGCCGTCTGCTCGCTCATGCGCGACATCACCGAACGCAAGACGGCCGAGGCGGAGCTCACCGAGTTGCACGCGCAGCAGCGGCAGATCTCGCTGGCCCTCAACCTGATGGGGAACGCCCGGCAGATTCCCGGTGCGCAGGCGGCCAGCCGCTATCTGCCGTCGACCCAGGGGCAGGGGGTCGGCGGGGACTGGTTCGACCTGATCGACCTGGGTGCCGGGCGGGTCGGGGTCTTCGTCGGGGACGTGATGGGGCGCGGTCTGAACGCGGCCGTGGTCATGGGGCAGTTGCGCTCGGCGGCCCGCGCCCTGGCCCTCGCGGGCCTCCCGCCGTGCGAAGTGATGCAGACACTCGACGCCTTCACCCGTGATCTGCCCGAGCCGTTCGTCACCTGCGTCTATCTGGAGGCAGACCCGGCCCAGGGCGAGATGACCGTATGTTCGGCCGGTCACCTGCCGGTTCTCCTCATCGAACCGGACGCGAGGGTCCGCGAGCTGCCGGTGCCGACCGGCATCCCCCTAGGGGTGGGCGGTGTGCCGCACCAGCAGGTCCGTCTGCCGCTGCGGGCCGGGACGATCCTGACCCTCTACACCGACGGTCTTGTGGAGACGTCGAGCAGCGACATCGACCTCCGCCTGAAGCTGGTGACCAGCATGCTGGAGGACGCCGTCGCCAGCGCCGGTGGCCTGGAGAGCGCCGCCGACCGCGTCCTGCACACGCTGCTTCCGGACACGAACACGTACGCCGACGACGTGACCCTGCTGCTCGTCAGTTTCCCCACGGCGCCGCTGGCCACCGCGGACACGGGCCTTGAGTGCGAGGCGGTCTCGATCCCGGCCGGACGACGGTTCCTGCGGGCGAAGCTCCAGGAGTGGGGGCTCACCGCACAGGCCGACACGGCGCTGCTGCTGGCCTCGGAACTCCTGACCAACGCGTTCCGCCATGCGCGGGGGCCCCTGAATCTGCGGGTATGGCACAGCGTCCGCGAACTGGGCGTGGAGATCACCGACCACAGCACGCCGCGGCCCCGGGCCCGGCTCGCCGAGAGCACGGAGGAGGACGGCCGCGGCCTGTGCCTGGTCGAAGCCCTCGCCGACGCCTGGGGCACCCGGCCCACCACCAGCGGAAAGACCGTCTGGTTCACCATGCTCATCGCGGCGGCGGGCCAGGGCGCCGGCCGGTCGGCCCTGACGCCCGCGCCCGGCTGACAGGGCCGACACGGCTCACACGGCTCCGGGTCGGTCAGCCGACGCGCGCCGCCTCGGGCTCCCCGGTGCCCTCCGTGCCCTCTGCACCGTCTGCGCCCTCCGGACGCTCACTGCGGTCGGCGGCCTCGGCTCGCTCGGTACCTGCGGCGATGTCCTCCGGACGGGTCCACCCGCCCTCCGGCTCGATCGCGACGCCGCGCCACCACGGCTGTGTGGGAGCGGAGTCCGACGCGGGCTCGAACGGCTCTCCCGGGACGGGCAGCGCGACCCTCGCCCCCGCGCGGCCCGCCGCGGCGAGTGTGCCCTCGCCCGGCGCGGACCACGGGTGCGGTGCGAGGTTGAACGTGCCCCAGTGGATCGGCAGCATCACACCGTCGGTCCGCCCGCCCTGGAGGTCCAGGTGCGCGCGCACCCCTTCCTCGGGCGTCATGTGGATGTCGGGCCAGAACTCGCTGTACGCGCCGATCTGGATCATCGTGACGTCGAACGGGCCGTGCTCCGCCCCGATGTCCTTGAAACCGCTGAAGTAGCCGGTGTCCCCGCTGTGGTAGATGCGGTGCTCGGATCCCGTGACGACCCAGGACGCCCAGAGGGTGTGCTGCTGGTTGCGCAGGCCGCGTCCGCAGAAGTGGCGCGCGGGCGTCGCCGTCAGGGTCAGGCCCGCCACCTTCGTGGCCTCGTTCCAGTCGAGCTCGCGCAGCCGGTCGGCGGGGACGCCCCAGCGCTCCAGATGGGCGCCGACGCCGAGCGGCACCGCGAACACCGTGTCCGTGCCGGCCAGGGCCCGGATGGTGGGCATGTCGAGGTGGTCGTAGTGATCGTGCGAGATCACCACGACGTCCACCGGGCCGAGCGCGGCGAGCGGCACCGGCACGGGGTGCAGCCGCTTGGGCCCGACCCAGGAGAAGGGAGAGCAGCGCTCACCCCAGACCGGGTCGAAGAGCACCCGCTGCCCGTCGATCTCGGCGAGCACGCTGGAGTGCCCCATCCAGGTGATCCGCAATCCGCTGACCGGAGGCTCGGCGAGGTCGGCGAGGGTCGTGGGATGCACGGGAACGGTGCCCGATGGGCCGCGCCGAATCCGCTCCTCCTTGCGGAAGTAGATCTTCGCGAACTCGAGCGAGGAACCGGTGGGCCGGGTCCGCGCCCCCTCGGGGTTCTGGAAGGACCCGTCGGCGAAGTTCGGTGATCTGTGGATCCTCGCGAGCCGCTCACCGGCCGGATCCGCACCGAAGGGGGCGGTCCTGAGCGAGCGGAGCCCAGAGCTCAGCGAACGGGACACAGCGCCTCCTGAAATGGGTAGGTCAGATCTCCATTATGTGCACCGCCTCCGGCAACGGTCGTCCGGAGGGGCCCGCACCGGCCACGTGCCCGCCCGTGCGTGATGTACTCATACTGATTCCCCATTCAGTAGGAGTGCGCTCCATGCCCTCAGTTCCCGCAGCTCCCCTGCTCTCCCTCACCTGGACCGACCACATCACCGGCCACCGGGGCTTCCTGGTCATCGACCGCCTCGTACGGGGTGTCTGCAGCGGCGGCCTGCGGATGCGCCCCGGCTGCACCCTCGACGAGGTCGCGGGGCTTGCCCGTGGGATGACCATGAAGGAGGCCCTGCACTACGACCCGAGCGCCCGCTACATACCGCTCGGCGGCGCCAAAGGCGGCATCGACTGCGATCCGCGCGCCCCGGAGGCGTACGACGTCCTGGTGCGCTATCTGAGGGCGGTGCGTCCGTACATCGAGAGCTCCTGGACCACCGGCGAGGACCTGGGCCTGACCCAGGAGCTGGTCGACGATGCGGCGACGGAAGCAGGCTTGATCTCTTCCGTCCAGGCCGTCTACCCGCTCCTGGACGACGAGGCGGCGGCCCGCGCACGCCTGGCGGACGCGTTCGCCGTGGAGGTCGAGGGGATCGGCCTCGGCGAGCTGGTCGGCGGCCATGGGGTCGCCGAAGCGGTGCTCGCGGCGCTTGATCGTGCGGGCCACGCACACGCGGGCGCGCGCGTGGCGGTGCAGGGCCTTGGCACCATGGGCGGCGCGACCGCCCGCTTCCTCACGCGCGCGGGTCTCAGGACGGTGGCCGTCGCCGACATCAAGGGCACGATCGCCAACCCGGCAGGACTCGACGTGGAGGCGCTGCTCGCCGCCCGTGACGCGCACGGCACGGTGGACCGCTCGGCACTGCGCCCCGGCGACCGCGAGCTGCCGGGCGACGCATGGCTGTCCACCGAGGCCGAGATACTGGTCCCCGCCGCCGTGTCGTACACGATTGACGAGGTCAACCAGGCGCGGATCACGGCCCGTTGGATAGCGGAGGCGGCCAACATGCCGGTCCTGCCGGAGGCGGAGCGGCTTCTCGCGGAGCGCGGTGTCACCGTCCTGCCGGACGTCGTGGTCAACTCCGGGACCAACGCCTGGTGGTGGTGGACGCTGTTCGGTGACATCGGGGCCGACGCGGACGAGGCCTTCGCGCACACGCGCCGCTCGATGTGGGCCTTGGTCGACGTGGTCCTGGGCCGGGCGGAGGCGGACGGCACGACGCCGCGCGCGGCCGCCCACGCGCTGGTCGCCGACCGGCTTCCGGTGATCGGGGAGCGATTCGGCTGGTGGGCAAACCCATGAGCAGGCACAGACGGACAGCCGGACAGACGGGCATCGACACGTGTGGGCCGGCGGCGGATAGGCTGCCCGGCGTGGCGAGAGTGCGGTTGAGCGTGGCGGAACGGCGGGCGGAACTGCTTTCCGCCACCGTCGAACAGATCGAGGTGCGCGGCGTGGCAGCCGTGCGCATCGCGGACGTGGCCGCGGCGCTCGGGGTGAGCAACGCGCTGGTCCTGTACCACTTCTCGACGAAGGAGAGGCTGGTCGCGGCGGCTTTCGCGCACGCCGCAGAAGGCGACCTGGCCCATCTCCGCACCCTCCTGAGCCGCCGCACCACGGCCCTGCGCCGTCTGCGTGCCGCCGTCCGCTGGTACGCCCCCACAGGCCGGGCCAAGGGCTGGCGCCTCTGGATCGAGGGCTGGTCCGCGGCACTGCGCGAGCCCACGCTGCGTACGGTGACGCGCGACCTGGACCAGCAGTGGAAGGCGGCACTGGCGGAGGTGATCGAGGAGGGCGTCGCAGCAGGCGAGTTCACCTGCCCCGACCCCCGGAGCACGGCCCTTCGCCTCACGGCCCTGCTGGACGGCCTCGCGGTCCAGACGACGGCGTACGAGGGCACGCTGCCCCGCGCCCGCATGCTGGCCTGGGTGGACGAGGCCCTGACACGCGAGCTCGGCCTGCTCCCGGCCACCTCCCCGGCGAGCTGACGGCCCCCCTCGGGGGCCGGTCAGGGGCTGGTCAGGCTCCGCTCAGGGCGCCGACTCGATGTGCATCCTGACGGTGTACGGGTCCACGCTGCCCTTGGCCTCCACGTGGTCCCCCGACGACTCTCCCCTGAGCCGACGCCCGAACCACGGCACCAGGTACTCGCGCGCCCAGTTGATGTCGTCGCGCCGCACCTCGAGCGTGCCGCGCGGCGGCTCCGGGGGCCACGGCTGGTCCGGGTCCGCGGGGACCTCGAGGCCAAGGACCTGGGCCGCGCGCAGTGCTACGCGAGTGTGGCCCTCGGCCGAGAGGTGCAGGCGGTCGCCGTCCCAGGCGCGGCGGTCCTGGATGGTCTTGAGGGACCACAGGTCGAGGACCGGGCAGCCGTAGCGGTCGGCGATCGCGCGTACGTGGCCGTTGTACGTGGCGATCTTGCCGCGCAGGTGCTTGAGGACCGGCACCCCGCGGGTGTCGAAGCCCGTGGTCACCATGACGGTGCCGACCGCCGACGTGAGGTCGGCGACCGCTCGCTCGAACCGCTCGGCGACCTCGTCCGGGTCGGTGCCGGGACGGATGATGTCGTTGCCGCCCGCGCAGAACGTCAGGAAGTCGGGGCCCATCCGCTTGGCCAGGGGCACCTGGTCCGCGACGACCTGGTCGAGCAGCTTCCCGCGCACGGCGAGGTTGGCGTACTGGAAAGTGTGCTCCGGCATTCGGTCGTCGAGCAGGACGGCGAGGCGGTCGGCCCAGCCGACGAACGTTCCGTCAGGACCGGGGTCCCCCACGCCTTCGGTGAAGCTGTCGCCGACCGCTGCGTAGGAGGTGAATGTGTCTGGGATGAAGGATGTCGACTCTGCTCTCACGTCGTCATATCTTTCACCTTGCTAAGTGACCTACGCCACCGTAGGGAGGGGTTGACGGGGGGTGAGATAAGCCACCGGTCAAGTTTCGTTCAAGCCCGGAATACACGGCGGACCGTGCGGCAGCGGGTGCGGTCGAGGGGGCATCACCTTTGAGGCAACGCTCATGCACCGGCAGTGATTGCCTCAGGAACCCATGTCGTATGGTCGAAGCCGCAATCCCCACCGGCGAGTCGCGCCGGCGGCCGCATGGGAGGAGCCCCCGTGACGCAGCAAGTCCCGCCGACAGAGCTGTCGGAGCCCGAGCTGACCGGAGTCCGCAACTTCCGTGATGTGGGCGGACTTCCGACGGTGGACGGCCGCAGGGTCCGGCCGGGCCGGCTCTTCCGCAGCGGTCACCTCGCGCACGCCACGGCGGCCGACGCCGCGTTCCTCTCCACCCTGAACCTGCGCACGATCTACGACTTCCGCAACGCGGCCGACCAGCGACTCGAAGGCCCGGACGTCGAACTGCCCGGCGTCCGCAACGTGAACCTGCCGCTGACCGACCCGGCCCACGGCGCCGAGTTCTGGACGATGGTCCGCGACGGAGATCTGGACCAGTTGCGCGCGGCCCTCTCCGACGGGCAGGCCGCGGGGCGCCTCTCCGACACGTACCGCGAGATCATCAAGGACCGCACCGCCGAACACAGCCGCATCCTGCACGAGATGGCCGCGGACAGCGTGCCCGCGCTGATGCACTGCGCCGCGGGCAAGGACCGTGCGGGCCTCTCCATAGCCGTCACCCTCCTTGCCGTCGGCGTCGAGCGCGACGCCATCGAGGCGGACTACCTGGAGTCGAACGCCACCCACCGCCGCTACAAGGTGCGCCGCGGCGACAACTCCCCGAACGCCATGTCCCCCGAGGTCATGCAGCTGCTCAGCCCGCTCTTCGAGGCCCGCGCCGAGTATCTGGCCGCCGCCTTCGAGACGATCGAGCAGACCTGGGGCGACACGGAGACCTACCTCGCCGAGGGCCTCAAGGTGACCCCGGAGATACGCGAGCGGCTACGCGAGCACCTCCTGGACTGAGCCCCCGCGCCGCTTCCCCTACTGGTTCTGCTACTGGTTCTGCTACTGGTTCTGGGCGCCCATGGTGAACAGCAGATAGATGAAGGCCGCGAAGAGGTGGCCGACGGCCACGTAGATGATCAGCCGGATCCACAGTCCGCGGGGGAGCTTCTCCTCCATGGACATCTTCCTCTTGGCGGGCACAGCCGCGGGATCCGTCCGGTCGGGCTGCTGCGCTTCAGGTTCCGTCATCGCGGGTCTCCCATGGTGGAGCTGTGCGGGGCCCCGCCGAGGCACAGCGCGGTGGCGGGACTCTGCAGCAGGGTGTGAACGAAGAGAAGGTCGGTGCCGAGGTGGTCCGCGGCGGCGATCCGGTGCGGGGTCAGCGAATCGAAGTGGGCGCTGTCCCCGGGTTCGAGCGTGTACGTGGCGTCACCGAGCCGCAGTCGCAGGCGCCCCTTCAGGACGTACAGCCATTCCTCACCGGGGTGGACGCGCACGATGTCGCCCTGCGCCCCGTGCGGTACGTGCACCCGCAGCGCCTGCATGCCACGGCCCTGCGCGCCCGCCTGCCAGTAGGTCCAGCCGCCCGCCCGGGTCGGCTCCATGTCCGCGGCGCGGACGATCGCGTCCCGGTCGGCGGGCGTCTCGCCGAGGAGCTCCGACACCGTCGTACCGTAGGTACGGGCGAGTGCGAGCAGCAGGGGCAGGGACGGCTGGCGCTGCCCGGTCTCCAGGCGGGAGAGATGGGCGGCCGAGAGCCCGGCGGCGCGGGCCGCGGCCTCCAGCGTCAGCGCGGCACGGCGCCGCAGCTCACGCAGTTGCGGGGCGACGGCCGGCAGGGCCTCTGTGTCCTGCGGGTCGACCGGTTCGGGCTCGGCATCGCTCATACGTCGATTGAGCCAGGCTCTTACCTCTGAGGCAACTTTATTGCCTCAGAGGCAAAACTGTCCGTCGTGATCCTTCAGCGGTTCGCGACCGCCTGCTTCACCAGTGTCTTCCCGAAGTCCCACATGAGGCCGCCCCCGCTGTGCGCCTCGTCCATCACCTCGGTGAAGGCCTCCACGAACCGGTCGACCTCCTTCTCCCCGACGGTCAGCGGCGGGATCAGTTTGATGACCTCCAGATGGTCGCCGGAGACCTGGGTCAGGATGCGGTGCTTCTGCAGCAGTGGCACGACGACCATCTGCGCGAAGAGCCCCTTGCGTGCCGCCTGGAGCATCGTCCAGCGGCTGCGCAGCTTCAGCGACTTGGGGCGGCCGAACTCGATGCCGACCATCAGGCCCCGGCCGCGCACCTCGCTCAGCAGCTCATAGCGGTCGACGAGCGCGCCGAGCCGTGATTTCAGGAGCTCACCGATCGCGCGCGCGTTCGCGACGATCTCCTCGTTCTCCATGACGGACAGGACGGCGAGCCCGGCCGCCATGGCCTGTGCGTTGGACCCGAAGCTCGCCGAGTGCACAAGGACCCGGTCCATGGACGAGAAGACCTTCTTGAAGATCCAGTCCTTGCCGAGGGTCGCGCCCACCGGCACATAGCCGCCTGACAGCGCCTTGGCGACGCACACCAGATCCGGCTCGACGCCCTCCTCGTGCTGGTAGGCGTAGAAGTCGCCGGTCCTGCCGAGGCCCGTCTGCACCTCGTCGGCGATCAGGAGCGCCTTGTGCTGGTGGAGCAGCTCCTGGGCGGCGCGCAGATAGCCGGGGGGTGTCGCGTGCACGCCCTTGCCCTGGACGGGTTCGAGGATGAGCCCGGCCACGTCGCCCTTCTTCAGTTCCTTGCGCAGGGCGTCAAGGTCGCCGAGCGGGATCGCCGTGTCGGGGAGCAGCGGGGCGAAGCCGTCCCGGAAGCCGGACTCGCCGTTGACCGAGAGCGAGCCCGTCGTCAGGCCGTGGAAGGCGTGCGTGCAGTACAGCACCCTCGGTCGGCCCGTCGCGTACCGAGCGAACTTCAGCGCGGTCTCGACGGCCTCCGTGCCGCTGTTGCCGAAGAACACCCTGTCCAGGTGCGGGCTGTGGGTCAGCAGCTTCTCCGCGAGCAGGCCGGGCAGGGGCTGGCAGTCGAAGCGCGTCAGGTCGGCGAGCGAGGCGTCCAGGACGTCGTGCAGCGCCTTGCGTACGACGGGGTGGTGGCGGCCGAGGCCCATCACCCCGAAGCCCGCGAGCATGTCGAGGTAGTCGTTTCCGTCCGCGTCCCAGAAGTAGGCGCCCTCGGCCCGCTCGTAGACCTTGTCGAAGCCGATGGTGTGCAGCATGCGCGGCAGCTGATGGTTCAGGTGGCGCGCGTGCAGTTCGTAGCGCTCCGCGCCACGCTCGGCGAGGAGTCTGCCGAGGTCGAACTCCTTGGTCATGCTCCGTGCTCCTTGGCTGCCAGGGTGGCGCTGATCCGCCCCGCGATCTCGACCGGGGTGAGCCCGAGATCCGCGAGCACCTCGCCCCGCTTGGCGTGCGCGAGGAACTGCTCGGGGATGCCGAACCGCCTTACGGGTACGTCGACTTCGGCATCGCCGAGCGCGAGAGCGACCGCCGCGCCGACCCCGGCCGCCCTGCTGTTGTCCTCGACGATTCCCACGACACGGTGCCCTGCGGCGAGGGCGGGCAGTTCGGCGTCGACCGGCTTGACCCAGCGCGGGTCGACCACGGTGACGCCGAGCCCCCGCTCCCGCAGCAGATCGGCGGCCTGCAGGCAGACGGGCGCCATCACGCCGACCGCCACCAACAGCACGTCCGCGTCGGTGTCTTGAGGTCCTCGGCTCAGCACGTCCATGCCGCCGATCCGCTCCACCGCGGGTATCGCGGGGCCCACCGACTCCTTGGGGAAGCGGAGCAGCGTCGGCGCGTCGTCCACGGCGACCGCCTCCCGCAGCTGCGTGCGCAGTTGGTCGGCGTCGCGCGGCGCCGCGATCCTGAGGCCCGGCACGACCTGGAGGATCGACATGTCCCACATGCCGTTGTGCGAGGCGCCGTCGACACCGGTGACCCCGGCCCGGTCGAGGACGAAGGTGACGCCGCACTCGTGCAGTGCGACGTCCATCAGGAGCTGGTCGAAGGCCCGGTTGAGGAAGGTGGCGTAGACGGCGACGACGGGATGCAGTCCCCCTGTCGCGAGCCCGGCCGCCGACACCGTGGCGTGCTGTTCCGCGATTCCGACGTCCCACACGCGGTCGGGATAGGCCTGGGCGAACTTGGTCAGGCCGACCGGGCCCAGCATGGCCGCGGTGATCGCGACCACGTCGTCCCGCTCGGCACCGATGCGTACGATCTCGTCGCCGAACACCGAAGTCCAGGAGGGCCCGTTGGAGGGTGCGAGGGGCTCGCAGGTCAGCGGGTCCATCACGCCGACCGTATGAAAGCGGTCGGCCTCGTCCGCGAGCGCGGGTTCGTAGCCGCGCCCTTTCTCGGTGAGGCAGTGGACGATGACGGGGCCGTGGAAGCGTTTCGCACGTCGCAGTGCCGACTCGACGGCTCCGGTGTCGTGCCCGTCGATCGGCCCGACGTACTTGAGTCCGAGGTCCTCGAACATGCCCTGCGGCGCGAAGGCGTCCTTGAACCCCTTCTTGGCGCCGTGCAGCGACTCGTACAGGGTGTGCCCGACGACGGGTGTGCGCTGGAGTATGTCCTTCCCCCAGGCAAGCACCTGCTCGTAGCTGTCGGTGGTGCGCAGCGTGGCGAGGTGGTTGGCGAGGCCGCCGATGGTGGGAGCGTACGAACGCTCGTTGTCGTTGACGACGATGATCAGCGGCCGGTTCTTCGCGGCCGCGATGTTGTTGAGCGCCTCCCACGCCATGCCACCGGTCAGCGCGCCGTCACCGATGACGGCGACGACATGCCCGCGCTCCCCCAGGACCTGGCGCGCCTTGGCCAGGCCGTCGGCCCAGCCGAGCGCGGTCGACGCGTGGCTGTTCTCGACGATGTCGTGCTCGGACTCCGCGCGCGAGGGGTAGCCGGAGAGGCCGCCCTTGCCGCGCAGCTTGGAAAAGTCCTGGCGGCCCGTCAGAAGCTTGTGGACGTAGCTCTGGTGGCCGGTGTCCCACACGAGGCGGTCGAGCGGCGACTCGAAGACCCGATGGAGGGCGATGGAGAGTTCCACCACCCCCAGATTGGGCCCGAGATGCCCCCCGGTTCTTGCGACCGCGTGCACCAGGAACTCCCGTACCTCCTCGGCAAGTTCGTCGAGCTCGGCCTCGGTCAGCGCCTTCAGATCGCGCGGCCCCCGAATGGTTTCCAGAATGGTCATGCTCGGGCCCCCTCTCTGGTTGATCTCAGCTCACGGTGACGTCGGGCATCCCTGAGGTGACGCCGTCGCCCTCCATCTGTGCGGCGATCTTCATCGCCTCTTCGATGAGCGTCTGGACGATCTTCGACTCCGGGACGGTCTTGATGACCTCGCCCTTGACGAAGATCTGCCCCTTGCCATTGCCGGACGCGACGCCGAGATCCGCCTCACGGGCCTCCCCAGGCCCGTTCACGACACACCCCATCACCGCGACGCGCAGCGGCACTTCCATGCCGTCAAGGCCCGCGGTGACCTCTTCGGCCAGCTTGTACACGTCCACCTGGGCCCGCCCGCAGGACGGGCAGGAGACGATCTCCAGGCGCCGTTGGCGGAGGTTCAGGGACTCCAGGATCTGGATGCCGACCTTGACCTCCTCGGCGGGCGGCGCGGACAGCGAGACCCGGATGGTGTCGCCGATGCCCTCGCTCAGCAACGCCCCGAAAGCCACTGCCGACTTGATCGTGCCCTGGAAGGCCGGACCCGCCTCGGTCACGCCGAGGTGCAGGGGGTAGTCGCTGGCGGCGGCCAGCTGGCGGTAGGCGTTGACCATGACCACCGGGTCGTTGTGCTTGACCGAGATCTTGATGTCGCGGAAGCCGTGCTCCTCAAAGAGCGACGCCTCCCACAGCGCGGACTCGACCAGGGCCTCCGGAGTGGCCTTGCCGTACTTCGCGAGAAGGCGCGCGTCCAGGGAGCCCGCGTTGACACCGATCCGGATCGGCGTGCCCGCGTCGTTCGCGGCCCGCGCGATCTCGCGCACCTTGTCGTCGAACTGCCTGATGTTGCCGGGGTTCACACGGACCGCGGCGCATCCGGCGTCGATGGCGGCGAAGACGTACTTCGGCTGGAAGTGAATGTCCGCGATCACCGGGATCTGTGACTTGCGCGCGATGGTCGCAAGCGCGTCCGCGTCGTCCTGCGTAGGACAGGCGACCCGCACGATCTGGCAGCCGGACGCGGTGAGTTCGGCGATCTGCTGCAGCGTCGCCCCGATGTCGGACGTACGCGTCGTCGTCATGGACTGCACCGAGACCGGCGCGCCACCCCCCACGGCCACCGGTCCGACCTCGATGCGCCGCGAGAGGCGACGCTCGGCGATCGGCCGGACCGGCAGCTCAGGAAGGCCCAGTGCGACAGGCGTTCCAGGGGTCATGACGTCACCCGCGGTTTCCGGAGACCGTCTCACGGGCGGCGCGGATGGACTCCTTGAGTGAGCCCATGGTGGCGAGGACGGCGGTCGGCTCGTAGCCGCAGTGCGCCATGCAGTTGGCGCACCTCGGGTCCTTGCCGCGGCCGTACTTGCTCCAGTCGGTCTCCTCGATGAGCTCCTTGTACGTGGGGACGTACCCGTCGCTCATCAGGTAGCAGGGGCGCTGCCAGCCGAAGAGCGAGTAGTTCGGGATCGCCCACGCGGTGCACGGGAAGTCCGCCTTGCCCTCGAGGAAGTCGAGGAACAGCGGCGAGTGGTTCAGGCGCCAGCGCCGCCTGTTGCCGCCCGCGAAGGCCTTCTTGAAGAGTTCGCGGGTCTGGTCGACGCCCAGGAAGTGCTCCTGGTCCGGCGCCTTCTCGTAGGCGTAGGCGGGCGAGAGCATCATCTCGTCGACTTCCAGCTCGTCGTTGAGGAAGTTGAGGACCTCGATGATGTTCTGCGGTGTGTCGTTGCTGAAGAAGGTGGAGTTGGTGGTCACCCGGAAACCGCGTTTCTTGGCTTCCTTGATGGCCTCCACCGCCTCGTCGAACACGCCCTCCTTCGCGACGGATTCGTCGTGCCGCTCGCGCATGCCGTCGATGTGCACGGCGAACGCGAAGTACGGGGACGGGGTGAACTTCTCCAGCTTCTTGCGCAGCAGCATGGCGTTGGTGCAGAGGAAGACGTACTTCTTCTTCGCCACCAACTGCCGCACGATCTCGTCGATGTGAGGGTGCATCAGCGGTTCGCCACCGGCGATGGACACCATCGGCGCACCGGATTCGAGCACGGCGCCCACGGCCTGGGCCACCGGCATGCGCTGTTTGAGCACGCCGGCCGGGTGCTGGATCTTTCCGCATCCCTCGCACGCGAGGTTGCACGCGAAAAGCGGTTCCAACTCGACGATCAGCGGAAACTTCTCACGCTTGCGGAGCTTCTGTTCAAAGAGATACGTCGCGACCTTGACGGTCTGGCGCAGCGGCATGGCCATCTGGCTCACCTCCGAGGGAGCAAAGAAGAACGGTGCCATTCGAAAAATGCGGGAAGCACGGCACGAAGGACGCGGAAAGCCGATATTCCACCGCGTACCGTGCCGATGCGGACGAGTTCGTGCTGTGGGGCGTCCACGACCACCCGGACGGCGGCAACCGGCCGGGCTCCCGCCCGCATCGCGCTGTGCAGCGTCGCGGCGGACTCCATGTCCACCGCGATCGCGCCCGTGGCGAGCAGGGCGGCGCGTTCGTGTCCGCGGACGACGTGGTCGGAGCCGGTCAGCGGGCCGGTGTGCACGGTGCGCCCGGGCACGGCCCGCACCAGCTCCTTGACAAGGAGTTCCGTACCGACGCACAGCGTGTGGCCGTGTACGTCGCGGGTCTGGTCGGCGACGACCAGATCGCCGGGGTGCATGCCGGGGACGAGCCCGGCACAGAAACCGGTGGCCACGACGGCGGCGTGGCGCAGCTGTTCCTTGCCGAGAGCTCCGGTGACGGCGCGCTCGGCGTTCTTGGGGCCCATGCCCGTACGGAGCACGGTGACCCGTCCGCGCGAACCCCCGCGGTCACCCGTGCGCAGGGCGAGGTGCTCGATGCCGAGGGCGCAGGCGATGAGGAGCGGCGTCGGGCTCTGAGCGGCCGGGGTCCGGTCCATCAACCCCCCTTGACGGCGAGGCCCGCGAACGGCTCCCCGTTCACGTACCGGCCGAGCGCGGTGAGCGGGAACACCTGCCGGTAGAGGTGGTAGTTGATGGAGAAGTCCCAGGGGAAGCCGGTGCCGGTGAAGTACGGCTCGTCCCAGGAGCCGTCGTCCCGCTGGGTCTCGGCGAGCCAGGTGATGCCCCGCTCCACGGCCTTGGACTGCCCCTCGCCTGCCGCGAGCAGCGCGAGCAGCGCCCAGGCGGTCTGCGACGCGGTGGAGACGCCGTGGCCCCGCCACTCCTCGTAGCGGTAGGAGCGCAGGTCCTCGCCCCAGCCCCCGTCGTCGTTCTGCACCGACTCCAGCCAGCCGACGGCGCGGCGCAGCGCGGGGTGCGAGCCCGGCAGGCCCGAAGCGGTGAGGGCGGGCACCACGGACCCTGTCCCGTATACGTAGTTGACGCCCCAGCGGCCGAACCAGGAACCGTCCGGCTCCTGTTCGGCGAGCAGCCACTCGATACCGCGCCGGGTGCGCGGGTCGTGCGCCTTGCCCTCGATGGCGAGCATCTCGACGACGTGCCCGGTGACGTCGGCCGACGGCGGGTCGATGACCTCGCCGAAGTCGCAGAACGGCAGCCGGTTGGGGAACGGGCTCGTGTTGTCCGCGTCGAAGGCGGCCCACGCGCCGTTCTTGGACTGCATGCCCAGGTTCCAGCGCACCCCGCGGGAGATCGCGTTCTCCATGCGCGGGCGGTCCGGGTGGTCGACGCGCCGCAGGGCCAGGATGACCTCGGCGGTGTCGTCGATGTCCGGGTAGTTGTCGTTGTGGAACTCGAACGCCCAGCCTCCAGGGGCTAGTTGGGGCCTCCGCACCGACCAGTCGCCCGGCCGTACGATCTCCTCGCCGAGCATCCAGTCGGCCGCCTTGACGAGCTGCGGGTGGTCGGCGGGCACGCCCGCGTCGGCGAGTGCGATGGTCGCGAGGCAGGTGTCCCAGACCGGCGACTGGCACGCCTCGATCATCCGGGCGCCGTCATCGCGCCAGACCGCGAACCGGTCGAGCGAGGCGAGGCCCGCTTTGAGGACCGGGTGTTCCAGGTCGTAGCCGAGCAGGTGAAGGGCGATCACGGAGTAGACGGCGGGTGGCTGAATGCCGCCCCAGCAGCCGTCGTTCTCCTGCCGTTCGATGATCCAGCGGGCGGCGCTGTTCATCGCGGCCTTGCGCACTTTGCGCGGGGCGAACTTGTGGTAGACGTGCAGCGCCTTGTCGAGCCGCTGGAAGACGCCGTCCCAACTCCCCATGCGGGCAAGGGGCTTACTGGGGTTCGGTACGCGCACGTCGCTGTGCAGCTCTTCCAGCGGGAAGGGCGCGGGCCGGACGGGGCGCAGGGCGGAGACGACCGTGAGCGGCACGATCGTCTGGCGGGCCCAGCACCCGAAGTCGTAGATGTTGAGGGGCAGCCACTTGGGGAAATAGATGAGCTCCGGCGGGAGTTCGGGCAGGTCGTCCCACTTCCACCAGCCGAACAGGGCGAGCCAGATGCGGGTGAAGACGCGGCTCTCGGCGATGCCGCCCTGGCCGCGGATCCAGGCGGCGGCCCTCGCCATGTGCGGATCGCTCGGGGCGTCGCCCGCCAGACGCAGCGCGACGTACGCCTCGATGGTGGTGGAGAGTTCACCGGGGCCGCCGTAGAACGTGGCCCAGGTCCCGTCATCGCGCTGCTCGCCGCGGATGAACAGCGCGGCGGCGCGGGTGGTCTCCTCGTCCCGGATCCCCAGGAACTGACGGAGCAGCAGGTCCTCGGCGTCCATCGTCACGTTCGTGTCGAGGTCGCCCTTCCACCAGCCTTGGGCGTCCTGCTGAGCGAGCAGGAAGTCGGTGGAGCGTTGTATGGCACGCGCGGCAGCGTCAAGTGGCCCTGGCGGCGCGGCGGTCGGGTCGAGTGGCTGGCTGGCCGAGGCTGCGCGGGGCGTTACCGCTCCGGTGCTTCCGTCGGTCGTCGCTGTCATGGCTTCCCCTTCGTGCAGTCGTCTTCTCTGCTGTGGGTCCGCCGTCGGCCGACGCGCTGGGCGCCGGCCGGCGACTGCGAGTCATATGCGCTCGATAGTGATCATCTCTTCCGTACGACAACGAAATCGGCGAGCGCGACGAGCTGCGCCCGCACCCGCTCCGGCATCTGGATGGTGTCGAGGGCCTCGATGGCGATGGTGTGCTGGCGCCGGGCCTCCTCGGCGGTCCACTCGCGGCCGCCCGCCTGCTCGATCAGGGCGGCGCGTGCGGCGAACTCCTCCTCGGAGAAGCTGTCGAAGTCATTGCTCTTGGCGTCGGCCGCGAGCAGCTCGCCGAGCTGCTCGGACGCGGGCCCGCCCGCGGCGAGCGCGGCCACGACCGGCAGTGACTTCTTGCGCTGGCGAAGGTCGCTCCAGGTCTGCTTGCCGGTGGACTCCGGGTCGCCCCAGATGCCGAGCAGATCGTCCACGGCCTGGAAGGCGAGGCCGAGGTGGTAGCCGTACTTCTCCAGGGTGTCGGCGGTGCGGTCGTCGGCGCCGCCGAGTACGGCACCGATGGAGACCGCGCAGGCGAGGAGGGCGCCGGTCTTGTTGCCCTCCATCTCCAGGCACTCCTCGACGGTGACCCGCTCGCGGTGCTCGTAGGAGATGTCCTGCGCCTGACCGTCGATCAGGGCGCGGGTCGCGGTGGTCAGACGGCGCGTGGCGCGGCCCGCCTCGACGGTGCCGATCTCCAGGAGGATCTCGTTGGCGAGCGCGAAGAGGGCGTCGCCGACGAGGATGGCCTGGGCCGGGCCGTGCACCTTCCACACCGTGTCGCGGTGGCGGCGCTGCTCGTCGCCGTCCATCAGATCGTCGTGCAGCAACGAGAAGTTGTGCACCAGCTCGACGGCGACGGCTCCGGGTACGCCGACTTCCGGCGCGGCACCCGCGGCCTCCGCGGAGAGCAGGGCGAGCGCCGGGCGCACGGCCTTGCCGCCGTCACCGTCCGACGGGTTGCCCTCGGCGTCGATCCAGCCGAAGTGGTAGGCGGCGACGGTGTCCATGGGCGGCGCGAGGCGGTCCACGGCGGACCGCAGCACCGGGGTGGCCAGCGTCCTTCCGCGCTCGAGCAGTGAGGTCACGTCCACCGTGTCGGCAGCCGTTTCGGCCGAGGGCACAGTCGGCACAGTCTCTCCTCTTGTTCCGGTGCTGGATTTCTGGGGACCTGACCCCAGAAGGGCTGGCTTCACGCGGCCTCCTCGGCGTCGAAGAGGTGGTCGCGGGGGCGGTCGAGTGCGAGGAGAGCTGCCTCGGCGGCACTGATGCCACTGCGCACGGCGCTCTCCATGGTCGCGGGCCACCCGGTGGCGGTCCACGCCCCGGCGAGATACAGGCCGGGAGCCTTGGTGCGAGCACCGGGCCGCAGCCGGCCCACGCCGGGAGTCGGTGCGAACGTCGCCGTACGCTCCCGGGTCACGAAGAAGTCCCGTACTTCCGCGCCGTGCGCGGCGGGCAGCATGCGCTCCAGCTCCGGCAGATAGCGCTCGCGCAGCGCGGAGACGGGAGCGTCGATCTCGTCCTGGGCCGCGGACTGGGACAGTGCGAGGTACTGACCCTCCGCGAGCCCGGAGGCGTCGGTCCGGTCGAAGACCCACTGCACCGGCGAGCCGATGGCCGCGAAGAAGGGGCGCCGCAGGACCTTGCGGTCGTAGACGACGTGGATGTTGAGGATCGGGGCGGTGTCGATGTCGAGCAGCCGGTCGGGCTCGTCGAGGACACCTTCCGGCAACAGGTCGTGCGTCTCGTGCTGCGGCACGGCGAGGACGACCGTGTCCGCCTGGATTTCCTCGCCGGGAACTTCGACCTGCCAACCCCCGTTCTCCGTACGGGAGATGGAGGTGACTCGTGTCTTCAATTCGGTTCGCACGCCCGCGGAGTCGAGCGCCTTGCGGGCGAGCGTGTCATGGATGTCACCGAGGGGCACGTGTGCCCAGCCGATGTCGGCGGCGCCCGGCTGCGAGAGCAGCCCGGTCTTGAAGACCATCGCGGCGAGGCCGAGCGAGGAGTCCCCCGCGACGGCGTTCAGCGTGGCCACACCGACCAGGTCCCACAGGGCCTCGATGGCGCGCGCCGACTGACCGTGCGCGGCGAGCCAGCTGCCGAAGTCCTGGCCGTCGAGCCTGGGGTCGGCCGGGTCGAGTCCCTTGAGGGCGAGCGCGGCGCGTCCCACGTTGGCGCGCTCCGCGAGCGACAGATGCGGATACGTGGCGAGGCTCGCCGCGAGGTGCAGCGGCACGGGAAGGGCGGTGCGTCGAAGGCGTCCGAGGCGGTTCCGGTCGGCGTCGAGTACAGGCACGTCGAGACGTTCCTGCAGGGGTGCGAGAGCCGCGCCGTCGACGCGGTCGAGAAACCAGCGGTAGGCGGTGCAGCAGCGCAGATAGACGTGCTGGCCGTTGTCGACGGTCAGCTCGCCGCGCTTGAAGGAGAAGGCGAGCCCGCCGAGGCGCGGCCGCCCTTCGAGCAGTGTCACGCGCAGCCCCGCGTCGGCGAGGGACAGCGCCGCGGTGATACCGGCGAGACCCCCGCCGACCACCACGGCGGCCCCCCGCCCGGCTTGGCCGTCGGCCTCCTCAGCCGATCGCATGTCGTCGTCCCTCATGCCCTCTCCCCCTCGGCCGTTGCAGTCTGGGACGCCAGGGCGGAGCGGAGGGTTGCCGGACGGTTGCAGGGTCTTGCCCTACGTTCACCGCATTCGCCGTGGATGCCCATCAAGTACGCCTCCGGACGGTCTGTCGGGAGATGGTGCGTGCGTCGAGACCGGAGAGACCGCGCACGGCGACATACGCCTTTTCGTGCCCCGGCAGCGAGACACGGCCGCGCAGGACCGCCTCCGGCTCCCGCTCGATGCGGTCGAGAAGCCGTCGGTAGATGCCCGCCATGGCGGCGACGCAGGCCCCGCTGCGCCGGTCCAGCATGGGAAGCAGTCGGTACCCCTCGGCGAAAAGGGCCCGCGCCCTGCGCACCTCGAAGTGCACGAGTCCGGCGAAGTCGGAACCGGCGGGCGGCTGTGAACCCGAGAACCCGGCGGAGCAGCCGAACTTGGCGAGGTCGTCGGCGGGAAGATACGTACGGCCGTTCTCCGCGTCCTCGCGAACGTCGCGCAGGATGTTGGTGAGTTGGAGCGCAAGGCCGAGCGTGTCGGCATACTCCGGCGCGCGCTCGGCATGGAGCGCCCCCCGCTCCGTACCGAATACGCCCAGGGAGAGCCGTCCGATGGCCCCGGCCACGCACCGGCAGTAGACCTTGAGGTCCTCCCACGTCTCGTACGTCTCACCGCGGACATCCATCAGGACTCCGTCGATCAGCTCGTCGAGACCGCCGAGCGGGAGGGGGAAGTGCTCCGCGGCATGCGCGAGCGCGACCGCCACGGGGTCGGTGTCGTCCTCGTCCACCTCGCCCCCGCGGATCCGGACGAGCAACGCCCGGGTCTCGTCGAGGCGCTCGGCCTTGACGTCCGGCGCGAGCGCGCCGTCACCGATGTCGTCCACGCGCCGCGAGAGGGCGTAGAGCGCCGACATGGCGCGGCGCTTGGGCATCGGGAGCAATCTGATGCCGTAGGCGAAATTGCGTGCTTGCTGTCCGGTGACGGCCTCGCAGTAGCTGTATGCGGCGAGAACCGGCGCGGACACGTTCGGGCCTGACTCCACGGTCCGGCTCACCCCTCTCCTCGCAGAACCGCTCCCACCTCACGCAGCAAACGCGGCTTGGTGGGCTTCGGCGGTCCAGGAAGTACGTCGTATCCGGCGGCGGCGATCGCATGGACCGCCGCCCTCCCCCCAGCCACGAAGCCCGCAAGCAGCACCTTCAGCCTGCCGTGGACGCTACCCACCAAGGGGGTTCCTTCATTCAGGAGGCAGCGGGCGCGTTCTGCTTCATATGCAACCAGTGCGCGCACCGATGCGCCTGCTGTCGATGCGGCCAGATCCCGCTCCCGCACATGAAATCGCTTCATGTCTTCGGCGGGCAGGTAAATACGGTCCCGTTCCAGGTCCTCGGCGACGTCCTGCAGGTGCTCGACGATCTGGAGGGCGGTGCACACCGCGTCCGAGCGGCGGATCCGCTCCGGGGTCGCGGTGCCGGTGATGCCGAGGACCAGACGGCCCACGGGGTTCGCTGAAAGCTCGCAGTAGGCCAGGAGGTCGTCGTACGTCTCGTAGCGCGCGACGAGCTGATCCTGGCGGTTGGCCGCGATCAGGCCGAGGAAGGGTTCGGGCGTGAGGTCACAGCGCCGCACGGTGGGCTGCAGCGCGCGCATCAGGGGGTGGCGGGGCTCACCGGGCCCGAAGACCCGGTGCAGGTCGGCCTCGAAGGCGTCCAGGAGAGCGAGCCGGTCGTCGGCGGCATCGGGGTCCACACCGAGGTGGCGGGCGTCGCCGCCGCCGGGGGCCAGGTCGCCGTCGCCGATGTCGTCGACGAGTCGGGCGTAGCCGTACACCGCCATGAGGTCGTCGCGCCAGGCGCGGGGCAGGAAGAAGGGCGCCACCGGGAAGTTCTCGTCCGCGGCCTTCGCGAGGACGGCGGATGCGTCGCGCAGCTGGAGATCATCCGTAGCCATTGCCGTCACATCTCCCGTTCTACACTGCCGACCCAATACAACCCATTTCGGACACGCCGCCCGGCCCGCCACGAGGCGGACCGAGTCATGAGCCGGGGCGCCGCGCGATATCGCCCCACTTGCCGCGAATCAGCACCCGTACAGCTTACGTTGTACAACGCAGCCTGCATCGTCGGGGTGTTCCGCGCATCACAACAACACACCGATTGGCGTCAATCTTCCCTGGGCCCAAGGGACTTGAGACACCACCGGGGCAGTCGAAGACTCAGGACGCACAAGGGCCCCACCGGGTTGACTCCGGTGGGGCCCTGACACATTCGGGTGTACGGGGCGGGCTACTTGCCCGTGAACTTCTCGTACTCCTTGATGACCTCGTCGGTCGGCCCGTCCATGCGCAGCTCGCCGCGCTCGAGCCACAGCACGCGGTCGCAGGTGTCGCGGATGGACTTGTTGTTGTGGCTGACGAGGAAGACCGTGCCGGCCTCCTTGCGGAGCTCGCGGATGCGGGCCTCGGAGCGCTTCTGGAACTTCCGGTCGCCGGTGGCCAGGGCCTCGTCGATCATCAGCACGTCGTGGTCCTTGGCGGCCGCGATGGAGAAGCGCAGACGGGCCGCCATGCCGGACGAGTAGGTGCGCATCGGCAGCGTGATGAAATCGCCCTTCTCGTTGATGCCCGAGAAGTCGACGATGTCCTGGTAGCGCTCCCTGATCTGCTCGCGCGTCATGCCCATCGCGAGCCCGCCGAGTATGACGTTGCGCTCGCCCGTCAGGTCGTTCATCAGGGCCGCGTTGACGCCGAGCAGCGAGGGCTGGCCGTCGGTGTAGACCTTGCCCTGCTCGGCGGGGAGCAGGCCTGCGATGGCACGGAGCAGGGTCGACTTGCCGGAGCCGTTCGAGCCGATCAGGCCGATGGCCTCGCCGCGGTAGGAGGTGAAGCTGACGCCGCGCACGGCGTGCACCTTGCGTACGCCCCGCTCCTCGCCGCGCTTGAACATGCGGCTCAGTGCGGAGGTGGCGCTGCCCTTGCCCGTCTTCGCGCCGTTCACGCGGTAGACGATGTGCAGCTCGTCGGCGATGACGGTGGGGATGTGCCCCTTGTCGGTGATCGTGTCTTCGATCTTGTCTTCGTCAGCCACGGCCGTAACGCTCCTCAGCCTTCCAGAAGTACACGAAGCCGACCACGCCGAACAGGACCGCCCAGCCGGCGGCGATGAACCAGACGTGTTCCGGCAGGTACGACTTGCCGTAGTCGTCGATCATGGCGAAGCGGATCAGGTCCATGTAGACGGCGGCGGGGTTCCACTGGAGCACGTCCCCGACCCAGCTGGGCACGCCCTCCTTGGTCGAGAGCATCGCGGGGATGCTGAACATGACGCCCGAGGCGTACATCCAGGTCCGCATCACGAACGGCATGAGCTGTGCCAGGTCGGGCGTCTTGCTGCCCATCCGGGCGAAGATCAGCGCCAGGCCCATGTTGAACACGAACTGCAGGAGCAGCGCGGGCAGGACCAGGAGCCAGGAGAGGGCGGGGTAGATCCCGAACGCACACATGATGATGACGAGCACGATCATCGAGAACAGCAGCTGCTGGAGCTGCTGGAGCGCGAAGGAGATCGGCAGCGAGGCGCGCGGGAAGTGCAGGGCCCTGACCAGGCCGAGGTTGCCGGAGATCGCCCGCACGCCCGCCATGACGGAGCTCTGCGTGAACGTGAAGACGAAGACACCGGTCACCAGGAACGGCACGTAGATGTGGTGCGGAATGCCGTCCCTGGCGCCGAGCAGCAGTCCGAAGATGAAGAAGTAGACCGCGGCGTTCAGGAGCGGCGTCGCCACCTGCCACAGCTGGCCGAGCTTGGCCTGGCTGTACTGGGCGGTCAGCTTCGCCTGCGAGAAGGCGAGGATGAAGTGGCGCCGCCCCCAGAGCTGGTTGACGTACTCGAAAAGTCCGGGCCGTGCGCCGCTGACGGTCAGACCGTACTTGGCGGCGAGATCGGCCCGGGAGAGCCCGTCATCGGGCGGCGGGGTCGACGGGGATGCTGTCACCGCGACTCCGCCGTCATGCGTTGTCTCACTCACGAGTGGAAACTTTCGTCTTCAGATGCGCAGCCGGTCGGGCGTAGGCATGGGCCAGGGACCGGGGTATGGCCCAGATGTTCTCAGACCCGAGCTTCTCAGATGACAGGAGGTCGGCCCAGTCGGGTCAGGCGCCACACCGTACGCCACCTCATCGGTTTGCGAGGTCCGCAGGGCGTGGTCCAGCCCTCCTTGAACCCGCCGAACCACGCCTTGAGCGCGGGGCCGGACGGGCGCCTGGCCAGGGTCAGGAGCATCCACACACCGAGGTAGACCGGGACCAGGAGCGCGGGCAGATTGCGGCGGGCGAGCCAGACCCGGTTGCGGGCGACCATCCGGTGGTAGACCGCGTGCCTGGAGGGGGCGGTCGTCGGGTGGAAGAGCACCATGTCGGCGCGGTAGTCGATCATCCAGCCCGCGTTCAGCGCACGCCAGGCGAGGTCGGTCTCCTCGTGGGCGTAGAAGAACTCGCCGGGCAGAGGGCCGACATCGGCGAAGACCTGCGTACGGACGGCGTTGCCGCCGCCGAGGAAGGTCGTCACGCGCGATGAGCGCATCGGATCGGCCGCGCGCAGCCGCGGAACGTGGCGACGCTGGGTCTCCCCCGTGTCCGGGTCGGCGATGCGGAAGCTGATGATCCCGAGCTTCGGGTCGGCGGTGAAGGCCTCTCGGCACAGCTGGGCCGTGTCCATGTTCGCGAGGAGGCCGTCGTCGTCGAGGAAGAGAAGGATGTCGACGTCCGTGCCGCCGGGACCGAACGCCTCGATGCCGACGTTGCGGCCGCCGGGGATGCCGAGGTTCTCGGGAAGCTCGACGGTGCGTACGCCCTCGGGGACCTCGGGCACGGGGGCGCCGTTGCCGACGACCACCACCTCGACCGGGTCGCCGTCCTGCTTGGCGACCGAGTCGAGCAGGGCGCGCAGCTCCTGCGGCCGGTTGCCCATGGTGATGATGACCGCGCCGACCTTCAGGGGCCGGCTCCCCGCCGCACTCACTTCAGCCTGCTGGAAGCGAGGATGGACACGAGGTGCAGCAGGGTCTGGAGCAGCGCGATACCGGCCAGTACGGCGACACCGATCCGCGAGAAGAGCAGATCGCCGCGGACCGAGTCCACGATCGCGAGGACCAGGATGAGCAGGGACGCCTCGATGCCGAGCACGAGCCGGTGGAACTTCAGCGCCCCCGCTGCCTTGCGGGCCAGGGCCATGCCGGACGAGCGCGGCTCGGAGGCCGACTCCTTGACCGGTGCGAGGCCCTGCTGGTGCCGGGCGACACCGACGAGGTCGGTCTCCGCCTTGATCAGGATGGCGCCGAGCGCGGCGAGCGTGCCGAGGAAGGCCCACAGCCAGTCGATCCGGCCCGAGCCCCACAGGTCGGCGGCGCGAAGACCGAAGCCGACCAGGACCGCGGCGTCGCACAGGTAGGCGGCGACCCGGTCGAGGTAGACCCCGGCCATCGAGTACTGCTTGCGCCAGCGGGCGATCTCGCCGTCGACACAGTCGAGCAGGAGATACAGCTGGACCATGAGCACGCCGAGCACGGCGCCCGTGATCCCCGGTACCAGGAGGGCCGGGGCGGCGAGGGCGCCTGCCACGGTCATCAGATACGTGAGCTGGTTGGGCGTGATCCTGGTGTTCACCAGGTAGCGGTCGCAGCGCAGCGAGATCTCTCGCATGTACAGGCGTCCCGCCCAGTGCTCACCGCTGCGCCGGTCCTTCACCCCTGCGGGGTGAACGACGGGGCGGAGTTCAGCTACCGATGGCCTTGGCATAGTCGGCGTATGCGTCCTTGATCTGGTCGGAATTCAGATTGAGGTGCTCGAGGATCGTGTAGCGCCCGGGGCGCGTCTGCGGGGCGTACTCCACGACCTGGACGAACTCGTCCACGGTGAAGCCGATCTCCTCGGGCGTCACGGGGAGGCCGTGCCTGCGCAGTACCTCCACCATGTAGGCGGACTCCTCCTTCGCCCCTCGCAGGAACATCGCGAAGGCCGCACCCAGGCCGCACTGCTCGCCGTGGCTCGCCGCGCGCTTGGGGAAGAGGAGGTCGAAGGCGTGGTTGATCTCGTGGCAGGCGCCGGACGCCGGGCGGGAGTCGCCCGACACGGACATCGCGATGCCGGTGAGGACCAGACCCTCGGCGAGGACCTGCAGGAAGGCGTCGTCGCCGACGCCACCGGGGTGACGCAGGACCGCCTCGCCCGCCTGGCGCGCCATCGCGGCCGCGAGGCCGTCGATGTCCTCGCCGCGCTCACGTGCGGCGAGCTCCCAGTCCGCGATCGCGGAGATGTTGGACAGGGCGTCGCCGATGCCGGAGCGCACGAAACGTACGGGGGCCTCGCGGATCACATCGAGGTCGATGACGACCGCGATGGGGTTCGGCACTCCGTACGAGCCGCGGCCCGCGTCGTTGTCGAGCGTGGCGACCGGCGAGCAGAGGCCGTCGTGCGACAGGTTCGTCGCGACGGCGACCAGCGGCGCGCCGACCCGCGCGGCGGCGAACTTGGCGCAGTCGATGATCTTGCCGCCGCCGAGGCCGACGACCGCGTCGTAGCGGCCCTTCTTGATGGCGTCGGCGAGCTTGATGGCGTCGTCGAGCGTGCCGCCGCCCACCTCGAACCACTCGGCGGTGGGCAGCGACGCTTCGAGCCGCTGCCGCAGGACCGCGCCGGATCCGCCGCTGATGGCGATGGCGAGCTTGCCGGTTGACGAGCAGATCCGCTGGTCGGCCAGGACCCCGGCCAGGTCGTTGAGCGCCCCCGGCCGGATGTCCACGACGACCGGCGAGGGGATGAGCCTCGTCAGTACTGGCACGCGATCTCCCGGCCCTTGGCGAGGTCGTCGTGGTTGTCGATCTCGACCCACTTGATGTCGCCGATCGGCTCCACGTCGATCTTGAAGCCGCGGTTGACGAGCTCCTGGTAGCCGTCCTCGTAGTAGAGGTCGGGGTCGCGCTCGAAGGTGGTCTTCAGGGCGTCGGCCAGCTGCTCGGCGGCGTCGCCCTCGATGAGCGTGACACCGATGTACTCACCGGTGGCGGACGCGGGGTCCATCAGCTTGGTGATCTTCTGGACGCCCTTCTCGGGGTCCACGATGACCTTCATCTCCTCGTCGGCGAGGTTCTTCACCGTGTCGAGGGCGAGGATGATCTTCTTGCCCTCGCCGCGGGCGGCGAGCAGCGTCTTCTCGACGGAGACGGGGTGCACGGTGTCGCCGTTGGCGAGGATCACCGTGTGCTTGATCGCGTCACGACCGCACCAGAGGGAGTAGGCGTTGTTCCACTCCTCGGCCTTGTCGTTGTCGATCAGCGTGAGCTTGAGGCCGTACTTCGCCTCGAGCGCCGCCTTGCGGTCGTAGACCGCCTCCTTCTTGTAACCGACGATGATCGCGACCTCGGTCAGACCGATCTCCGCGAAGTTGCCGAGGGTCAGGTCGAGGATGGTGGTGTCACCGTCGACCGGCACCAGGGCCTTGGGAAGCGTGTCGGTGTAGGGGCGAAGACGCCGTCCGGCGCCGGCCGCCAGCACAAGGCCGATCATGCGGGTTCTCCTTCATCGTGTACGGCGGGTGCGCCGCGCTTGTGAGCGGTCACCCAGTAGCGGATGCTCTCGACGAGCACCACGAGTGCCACGGCCACGGCGAGTGCCGTGAGCGCGACGGTGAAATCTGTGTCGGTGAGCAGGGCGGCGGCGACAGCGACCACGAGGGTCCTGCCTTCGTGTCCGACGATCGCCCGCACCAGCCAGTGCGGAGGGGCGCCGGCGTCGCCGCGGATGCGGTACACCGTGTCGTAGTGATGGTAGGCGACTGCGGACACCAGCCCGAAAGCCGCGGGCAAGGCGCCGTTCACGTCCGCCTTGGCGGCGAGCAGCAGGATCGTGCCGTACTCGGCCGCGCGGAAGAACGGCGGGACCAGCCAGTCGAGGGTGCCCTTGAGGGGGCGGGCGACAGCCAGACCCGAAGTGATGACGTAGACGACGGCGGCGACGACCACCCAGGGGCTGCCGTAGGACGTGAGGCCCGCCACGCAGACGACCACCGCTCCGCCGACGAAGGCGAGGGCCGGGGCCGGGACGGGCAGGGAGAGGCGGCCGCGCCCGAGCGCCGCGAAGGCGGAGGCGAGCGGCCCGCTGTCGGCGAGGTCCGCGAGTGCCTGTGCGGCGCGGTCGGTGCGGGTCGCCCTGCGGGTCAGCGAGCGCAGGACGCGCCCCGCCGTGGTGTAGCAGGCGGCGAGGCCGCAGCCGATGAGCAGCACGATCAGGGTGATGCGCGGCGTGGTGACCGCGGTGAGCACGGCGATCAGCGCCCAGCGCTCACCGATCGGAAGGACGATCATCCGGCGCAGCCAGACGGTCCACCCGACGCTGTCGAGCTTGTCCGAGAGGGCCGCGGTGGGGCTGGTGTTGGCGGTCGCGTCGTGGTTCGCCTCGTTGAAGGAGAAGTCCACGACGTGCCGGGACGTCTGCAGGACCATCGCGCCGAGCGCGAGCGCCCATACGTCGTCGCCCGTGGCGTTGGCCGCGCCGAGCGCCAGGCCCGCGTAGTAGGCGTACTCCTTGGCGCGGTCGAAGGTCGCGTCGAGCCAGGCGCCGAGGGTCGAGTACTGCAGGGAGTAGCGGGCGAGCTGCCCGTCCGTGCAGTCGAGGACGAAGGAGAAGAGCAGAAGCAGGCCCGCCGCGACGAAGCCGGCGCGGGTGCCGGTGGCCGCGGAGCCCGCCGCGATCAGGGCGACGAGCAGCGACGCGGTGGTGACCTGGTTCGGGGTGAGGCCGCGGCGCGCGCACCAGCGGGCGATGTAACGCGAGTAAGGGGAGATGCAGTACGTCGTGAAGAAACCGTCCCGCGACTTGACCGCGGTCCGCAGGCGTACGGCTTCGTCGTCCACGGCGGCGACGGCCTGGCGTGCCTCGTTGCGGGCCTGCGGATCCCTTGCCACGGTGGCGACGAGGGTGCCGAGGTCGGGGCGGTGGAGTGCGCGGCCCCCGGCTTCGATCGCCTCGGCGACGTGGTCGGCGATCGCCTCGACCGTGAGGGCGGAGCCGCCGCCGTTGCCGGAGCCGGTGGTGGCGCGCAGCGCGTGCGTCAGGTCGGCCCGTGCCTCGGGCCGCGCGCTGACGGCGCCGGGGACGGCGGATGCGGCGAAGCGCGGGTCGGTCAGGCCGAGGCGGAGCGCGTGGACGTGGCCCACGAAGCGCGCGTCGACGACCGCGACCCGCTGACCGGCCGGGACGGCGGCGAGCAGCGTCTCGGTGTCCGCCGCGTCGGAGGCGACCCGGACGTCAAACCCCAGGGACCGCAGATCGCCTTCGAGCGGCGACCCGGGGACCGGCTGACCGGTCAGGATGGCGGTCGACAGACGAACTCACTCCTTGATTCCCGGCGCGGCTCGCGCCGGGCACGTGCGTGATGAGGGGCGCCCCTGGCCGGCAGGGGCCGGGCGGCACGTCGGCAGAGGCTATCGGATGATGGGAAGCAGGCGTTCACCGCCCGTTTACGGCCCGATAAGCGCAGCCTGCCAGGGCCGCCGCCAACTCGATCATCATGGTCGATCGGAGGCGGCACCCACAAACCGCACGTCATTCGACCGGCACAAACGACATAAAGTCGACGTCCATGACATGGATGATCACAGGTGGAGCGGGATATATCGGGGCGCATGTAGCGCGGGCGATGGCGGGCGCCGGGGAGCGGGTCATCGTTCTTGACGACGTCTCGGCGGGGGTGCCTGAGCGGCTCCCCGCGGACATCCCTCTCATTAGGGGCTCTTCGTTCGACGGTGAGCTGCTGCGGCGGGTCTTCGCCGAGCACGGCGTGACGGGTGTGGTGCATCTCGCGGCGCGCAAGCAGGTCGGCGAATCCGTGGAGCAGCCGCTGCGCTACTACCGGGAGAACCTGGGCGGCCTGGTGACGCTCCTCGAAGCGGTGGCCGAGGCCGGGATCAAGCGGTTCGTCTTCTCCTCGTCGGCCGCCGTGTACGGGAACCCGCCCGACGTGGACCTGGTGACGGAGTCCACCCCCTGTGTCCCGATCAACCCCTACGGCGAGACGAAGCTCGCCGGGGAGTGGCTGGTACGGGCCGCGGGGCAGGCGCACGGCATCGCGACCGTGTGCTTGCGCTACTTCAACGTGGCGGGCGCCGCGTCCCCCGAGCTCGCGGACACCGGGGTCTACAACGTGATCCCGATGGTCTTTGACCGGCTCACCCGCGACGAGGCGCCGCGGATCTTCGGCGACGGCCACCCGACGCCGGACGGCACGTGTGTGCGCGACTACATCCACGTCGCCGACCTCGCCGACGCCCACCTCGCGGCGGCCCGCCGCGTCGAGGCGCACCCCGAGGGCGATCTGACGGTGAACATCGGCCGGGGCGAGGGTGTTTCCGTACGCGAACTCGTCACCCTCATCGGTGAGATCTCCGGCGACGACCGCCCGGCGCTCGTCGAACCGGGCCGTTCGGGCGACGCCCCGCGCGCCGTCGCCGACACGGGCCTCGCCGCCGAGGAACTGGGCTTCAAGGCGCGGCGCGGTGTACGCGAGATGGTCGAATCCGCGTGGGCGGGCTGGTGCCACCACCACCCCGATGCGCGCCGCGGCTAGCTGTGCCAGCGCTCTGACCTGCGGTCATTTCCGCAGGTCAGAGCATATGACAACGGTGTTCAGTGCCGTGTTGCCGGGTACCCCCCACCCGTAGTTCACTGTGATCGCGACAGACGCGCGACCGGGGAACAGAAGACCGACACCGAGCACACGGAGGCGGCCGCCATGGGGGCTGGGCACGACCACGGACACACACACGGGGGGACCGCGACGGCTGCGTACCGAGGGCGCCTTCGCATCGCGCTGTCGATCACGATCACCGTCATGGTGGTCGAGATCGTCGGCGGCATCATGGCGGATTCGCTCGCGCTCATCGCGGACGCGACGCACATGGCGACGGACGCGCTCGGCCTCGGCATGGCGCTGCTCGCGATCCAGTTCGCGAACCGCCCGGCGACGGAGAACCGCACCTTCGGCTATGCCCGCGCCGAGATCCTCGCCGCGCTCGCCAACTGTCTGCTGCTGCTCGGCGTCGGCGGCTACGTCCTGTTCGAGGCGATCCAGCGGTTCATCACGCCCGCCGAGACCGAGGGCGGACTGACCATCGTCTTCGGCGTCATCGGCCTGGTGGCGAACATGATCTCGCTCTCGCTCCTGATGCGCGGCCAGAAGGACAGCCTGAACGTGCGCGGCGCCTTCCTCGAGGTCATGGCCGACGCGCTCGGCTCCTTGGCCGTGATCGTCGCGGCGGTCCTGATCCTGACGACCGGCTGGCAGGCGGCGGACCCGATCGCCTCCCTCGTCATCGGCCTCATGATCGTCCCGCGTACGGTGAAACTCCTTCGGGAGACCCTGAACGTGCTCCTGGAGTCCGCCCCCAAGGGCGTCGACATGGCCGAGGTCCGCTCGCACATACTGGATCTGCCGGGCGTGGAGGACGTCCACGACCTGCACGCCTGGACCATCACATCGGGAATGCCGGTCCTTTCCGCACACGTGGTCGTCAGTTCCGAGACGCTGAACGGGATCGGGAACGAGAAGATGCTGCACGAATTGCAGGGATGCCTGGGCGACCACTTCGACGTCGAGCACTGCACCTTCCAGCTGGAACCGTTCGGCCACGCGGAGCACGAGGCGAAGCTCTGCCACTGAAGCACTCCCACTGAGGGTGACTTCCGGTGGTTCCTTGCCGGGAGGGCCCCTCGCGTACGGCAGACTTGAGGTTCGAAGACCGAAGCGAAGGATGCGTATGCCGACCACACCTGCCACCGCGGCGAACAACTCGTCGAACGGCACCGGAGAAGCGATCTTGCTGGAACTCGTGGACGAGGACGGCAGGACGATCGGCACAGCGGAGAAACTCTCCGCGCATCAGGCGCCCGGGCAATTGCACCGGGCGTTCTCTGTTTTCCTCTTCGACGAACAGGGGCGGCTTCTGCTGCAGCAGCGCGCCCTGGGCAAGTACCACTCCCCCGGCGTCTGGTCGAACACCTGCTGCGGCCACCCGTACCCCGGCGAGGCGCCGTTCGCGGCCGCCGCGCGCCGGACGTACGAGGAGCTGGGTGTCTCGCCCTCGCTGCTCGCACAGGCGGGCACCGTGCGCTACAACCACCCGGACCCCGACTCGGGTCTGGTGGAGCAGGAGTTCAACCATCTCTTCGTGGGGATGGTCCAGTCGCCGCTGCGGGCCGACCCGTCCGAGGTCGGCGAGACCGCTTTCGTGACGGCCGACGAGCTGGCGCTGCGGCATGCCGAGGGGCCGTTCTCCGCGTGGTTCATGACCGTCCTGGACGCGGCGCGGCCCGCGATCCGGGAGCTGACGGGGCCTTCCGCCGGCTGGTGAGTCAACTCCCGCCCGGGGCGGATCCGTTGGGTTTCAGGGGCAGGGCGGCCCAGATGACCTTGCCCCCGCTCGCGGTGTGTTCGACGTCGCAGGTCCCGCCCGCCTCCTGCGTGATCTCGCGGACGAGGAGGAGACCGCGGCCACCGGTCTGGCCGTGGTCGGCCACCAGGGCGGTCGGGCGGTAGGGGTGGTCGTCCTCCACGGAGACCCGCACCCACTCGGCGCCCACCGCCACCTCCACCGCGAGCATGGGCGAGAGCAGGGCCGCGTGCCGCACCGCGTTGGTGACCAGTTCGGAGACGATCAGAAGCAGCCCCTGCACGAGGTCGTCCGACGCGGGCACGCCCTGCCGGGCCAGCAGGTCGCGTACCGCGTGCCGTGCCTGGGGCACGGAGGCGTCGACGGCGGCGGCTGTGAACCGCCACACGCCCTCGTACGGCACCTTTCCGGTCTCCGGAGGGAGTGGGCCGGGCCCCCTCCCGTCGTCGTCCATCGTCCGGTCGCCGCCCTTGCGCTCGATTGTCACCACACATCGAGTGTTGGGAATGCACTGGTCCGGACCGGATGACTGACCAGAAGTCAGCGACTATCGGCGGTATTTGATCACTGACGGCCAATCGAGTCAGTTATGTGGCTGCTCCTGTTCCTCCGGTTTCGCTTTCAAGCTTTCTTCGGGTTGTACGGGTTGTGAGCGCTGTTCGGAATCCGGCGCCTCGGCGACCATGCTCACGATCCGGCGGCCGCCCAATCCCGTGGCGAGCAGGCCGAGACCGTCGAAGAGCAGTGCGAGCGAGAAGAAGCAGCCGATCACGTACTGGCTGCTGCTCGGCCAGTTGGCGAGCACCAGGATGCCGAGAAGGAGACCGAAGGCGCCCTGCACGAGCGTCCAGCCGAACTGCGGGCCGCGCACCACCAGACTGCCGACCAGACGGAAGACACCACCGGTCAGGAACAGCAGCGCCGCGAACATCGTCAGCGCCTCCGCCGCCACATCCGGCCTACGGATGATCACGACACCGGCCGCGAGGTTCAGCGCGGCGACGACCACGCCGAGCCAGAAGAAGTTCGTGCCGCGCGACTGCACCGCGTGCAGCAGTCCGACGCAGCCGCCGACCAGGAGCAGCCAGCCGAAGAGGAGCATCGAGGTGAGGGTGGCGAAGCCTGTGTAGACGAGGCCCACGAGCCCCGCAACGGCCAGGACCGCGCCGAGGAGGGCCAGCAGGCCGAGGCTGCGGTTGAGCTGCTTGGCGCCCTGGGCCTGAGGTGTGGCGGCCTTGGCGCTCTTGGGTCGGGCCATCAGCGTCTCCGTCCTGCCGCCCCCGCTGCGCACAGTTCTCGACCGTTCTCAGGGCCACCCCTTCTTGATCGTACGTTCGAGGAGTGCGGATAGCATCCGGCGCATGGAGCCGCAGCTGAGGCAGGCCGTCACCCACGGCGTCGCCACCGTCGTCATCGACCATCCGGCCAAGCGCAACGCCATGACGGCGGACATGTGGCGTCAGGTGCCGCCGCTGCTCGCCGGGCTCGCCGCCGACAGGGCCGTACGGACCCTCGTGCTGACCGGCGAGGGTGCGACCTTCTGCGCGGGCGCCGACATCTCGTCGCTGAGGGAGTCGCCGGGCGAGGCGCAGGATCTTGCGGTACGGGCCGAGGAGGCGCTCGCGGCCTTCCCGAAGCCGACGCTCGCCGCGGTGCGCGGCTACTGCGTGGGCGGGGGGAGTCAGCTGGCGGCGGCCTGCGATCTGCGGTTCGCGGACGAGGGCGCCCTGTTCGGGATCACTCCGGCGAAGCTGGGGATCGTCTACCCGTCGTCGTCCACCCGGCGCCTGGTGTCCCTCGTGGGGCCCGCCACCGCCAAGTACCTGCTGTTCTCGGGCGAGTTGATCGATGCGGGGCGTGCGCTGCGCACCGGTCTGGTGGACGAGGTGCTGCCCGCGGGCGACCTCGACAAGCGGGTCGCGGATTTCACCAAGGTCCTCGCCGCGCGCTCGCAGCTGACGCAGGCGGCCGCCAAGGAGTTCGCGGCGGTCCGCCCTGACCAGGCAGCCCGGGACGACTACTGGAGCGGACAGGCGCGCGCGGGCGGGGAGGCGGGCGGGGACACCGCCGAGGGGGTCGCCGCCTTCCTGGAGCGCCGCGAGCCGCGCTTCACCTGGACTCCCGGTTCGGGACAAGGGCTCTGACCGGGGCTGCGACAGTGGCCGCGAGAGGTGCGCGGAAGCGCCGCCGGTACTCGGCGGGCGCCGTGCCGAGGGTCTTCACGAAGGCCCTGCGCATCGCCTCCGGGGTGCCGTAGCCACAGGCGCGCGAGACCTCCTCGATCCCGCCGGAGGTCTCCTCCAGGAGGCGGCGCGCATGCTCGACGCGTACGCGCTCGACGTACTTGCCCGGCGTCATCCCGGTCTCCGTCTGGAACGCGCGGGCGAAGTGCCGGGGAGAGAGCCGTGCGCGGGCGGCCAGCGACTCGACGCAGAGGTCCTCGTCCGGGTGCTCGGTGATCCACTGCTGGACCTCGCGCAGGGGTTCGCGCTGCGCGGTCTGCGCGGCGAGCTGGGCACTGAACTGCGCCTGGTTTCCCGGGCGCCGCAGGAAGACGACGAGATACCGCGCGACCGTCAGCGCCTCGTCCCGGCCCAGGTCCTCCTCGACGAGCGCAAGGGCCAGGTCGATGCCCGCGGTCACGCCCGCGGACGTCGCGACATGACCGTCGCGGACGAAGATCGGGTCGGGGTCGACCTCGACGGCGGGGTGGTCACGGGCGAGCTTGGCGCAGAATGCCCAGTGGGTCGTCGCCCGGCGGCCGTCCAGGAGACCGGCTTCGGCGAGCAGGACGGCGCCGGTGCAGACCGAGACCAGGCGCCGGGCGCGCGGGGCGTTCGTCCGCAGCCAGTCGATCAGGCGGGGATCGGCCTGGCCACCGTCGAGGCCGCCCGGGGTGAGCAGGGTGTGCGGAACGGGGGCGTCGGCGAGAGAGGAGTCCGGTACGAGCGTGAGCCCGCTGGAGGTGCGTACGGGAGCGCCGTCGAGCGACGCGGTGCGGATGCGGTACGCCGACACGTCGCCGCCGCGGCAGGCGGCGGCGCCCGCGAAAACCTCCACCGGTCCCGTGACATCCAGGCTCTGTACCCCGTCGAAGAGGACGACCAGGACGGTTCGCTGCTCCATGCCCTTGATTCTTGGCCTCGCGCGCGATGGCTGCAATGCCGAACAGCCCACTTTTCCTGCCATCGGGGCCCGCTCCATAGTCCGCTTCCTCTGCCGTCCCATCAGCGCATACGGCTCAGTGCGTACGGCACTGTGGCGGCCCGGCTGCGCGAGCGCCCCGGGCTTCACCTCATACCAACCAGTCGGTAACGTGCATCCATGACTTCTCTTACGCCTCCCTCCCCGGCCGCCGCACTGCACCCCCGCGCGGGACGCCGATGTCACAACGTGCTCAATTCGCTGCACTCGACGCACTACTTCTCGCCCGACGCTGCGCGCGAGCTGGCCGAGATCGGGATCACCCACCCCAAGGCCGTCAATTTCGCCGTACGCACGGCGGCGATGGGGCCCGTCGGCGCCGGAGTGGTCACCGCGGCGTTCTACAACTACAAGCACGAACTCGTCGCCCGGCACGTGCCCGGCATCTGGCGCACCGCGTCCCCCGAGGACGTCCTCGCGGCACGCGCGCGCACCGTCGACTCGACGCTGCGGCGCCTCCTGGGCGAAGAAGCCATCGCGTCCCCGGAGATGGCGGAGGCGGCCGAGCTCGCGCTGCGCGCCACCGAGGCCTGCTCCCGTTCCGCGCGCCCGCTGTACTCCGCCCACGCGGACCTGCCCGTCCCCGAGCAGCCGCACCTCGCGCTCTGGCACGCCGCGACACTGCTGCGCGAGCACCGGGGCGACGGGCACCTCACGGCCCTCCAGAACGCCGAACTCGACGGCCTCGAGGCCCTGGTGAGCCACACGGCGACCGGCAAGGGCATGACGCCGAAGTGGAACTTCTCCACCCGCGGCTGGAACCAGGAGGAATGGGATGGAGCCGTGCGGCGGCTCCACGCCCGCGGACTGCACGACGGGGTGTCCGAGCTGACGGAGGCCGGTGTCGAGCTGCGCCGGGACATCGAGGAGGCCACGGACCGCCTCGACCGGGCGCCCTACGAGCACCTGGGCGCGGCGGGCGTCGAGCGCCTCACCGACCTCGCCACGGGGTTCGCGGGCGCGGCGCTGAAGGCGGGGGCGTTCCCGGCGGACCTGCTCGGCAAGGCGTAGACGGACGCGTGGACAGCGGACCGGTCGGGGCGGGCACGCCGGGTCTGATCCCCCCGCTGTCGGTGCCACCTGCCACAATTACCCCGCAACCCCAGTGAGAAGGCGGGAAACGTGGCACCTCTGCAGACGTCCACTCCAGCATCGATCGAAGGCAGGATCGCCGAAGAACTCGGCGTACGGGAGCGGCAGGTGAAGGCCGCCGTCGACCTGCTCGACGGCGGCTCGACGGTGCCCTTCATCGCTCGCTACCGCAAGGAAGCGACCGAGATGCTCGACGACGCGCAGCTGCGCACACTCGAGGAGCGCCTGCGTTATCTGCGGGAGCTCGAGGAGCGGCGCGCGGCGATCCTCGAATCGGTGCGCGAGCAGGGCAAGCTCACCGACGATCTTGAGGCACGGATCCGCGCGGCGGACACCAAGGCGCGGCTCGAGGACATTTACCTGCCGTTCAAGCCGAAGCGCCGCACGAAGGCACAGATCGCCCGTGAGGCAGGGCTCGAGCCGCTGGCCGACGGCCTGCTCGGCGACCCGTCGGTCGATCCGGTCGCCGCGGCCGCGGCCTTCGTCGACGCCGACAAGGGCGTCGCCGAACCGCAGGCCGCCCTGGACGGCGCCCGCGCGATCCTCGCCGAGCGGTTCTCCGAGGACGCCGATCTGATCGGCGAGCTGCGCGAGCGCATGTGGGTGCGCGGCCGCCTCGCCGCGAAGGTCCGCGACGGCAAGGAGGAGGCGGGCGCCAAGTTCGCCGACTACTTCGACTTCGCCGAACCCTTCAAGGAGCTGCCGTCGCACCGCATCCTCGCGATGCTGCGCGGCGAGAAGGAGGACGTCCTCGATCTCGTCCTCGAACCGGAGGAGGCCACAGAGGGCCCGTCTTCGTACGAGGGGATGGTCGCCCACCGCTTCGGTGTCCAGGACCGTGGGCGCCCCGGGGACAAGTGGCTGCAGGACACCGTGCGTTGGTCCTGGCGGACCCGCATCCTGGTGCACCTGGGCATCGACCTGCGCCTCCGCCTCCGTACGGCCGCCGAGGACGAGGCCGTGCGGGTCTTCGCGTCGAACCTGCGCGACCTGCTGCTTGCCGCACCGGCGGGCACGCGCGCGACGCTGGGGCTCGACCCCGGTTTCCGTTCGGGTGTGAAGGTCGCCGTGGTCGACGCGACCGGCAAGGTCGTCGCCACCGACGTCATCAACCCGCATGTCCCGGCGAACAAGTGGGACCAGTCCCTGGCCACCCTGGCGAAGCTCGCCAAGGAGCACGCGGTCGACCTGATCGCGATCGGGAACGGCACGGCGTCGCGCGAGACGGACAAGCTCGCCGGTGAACTCATCACGAAGCACCCGGAGTTGAACCTCACGAAGGTGATGGTCTCCGAGGCGGGCGCCTCGGTGTACTCGGCGTCGGCCTTCGCCTCGCAGGAGCTGCCCGACATGGACGTGTCGCTGCGCGGCGCCGTGTCCATCGCGCGGCGGCTTCAGGACCCGCTCGCCGAGCTGGTGAAGATCGACCCGAAGTCCATCGGTGTCGGCCAGTACCAGCACGACCTCTCCGAGATGAAGCTGTCGCGCTCGCTCGACACGGTCGTCGAGGACTGTGTGAACGGCGTCGGCGTGGACGTGAACACGGCGTCCGCCCCGCTGCTCGCCCGGGTCTCCGGCATCGGCGCGGGCCTCGCCGAGAACATCGTGTCGCACCGCGACACGAACGGCCCCTTCTCCTCCCGCAAGGGCCTCAAGGGCGTGGCGCGCCTCGGCCCCAAGGCGTACGAACAGTGCGCGGGCTTCCTGCGCATCCGGGGCGGCGACGACCCGCTCGACGCGTCCAGCGTGCACCCCGAGGCCTATCCCGTGGTGCGCAAGATGGCGAAGAAGACGGGCGGCGAGGTCGCCTCGCTCATCGGCGACACGGCGACGCTGCGCTCCCTGCGGGCCGACGAGTTCGTGGACGAGTCCTTCGGTCTGCCGACCGTGAGCGACATCCTCAAGGAGCTGGAGAAGCCCGGGCGCGACCCGCGGCCCGCGTTCAAGACGGCGACCTTCAAGGACGGCGTCGAGAAGATCTCCGACCTCGCGTCCGGGATGGTCCTCGAAGGGGTCGTCACGAACGTGGCGGCGTTCGGTGCCTTCGTGGACATCGGCGTCCACCAGGACGGGCTCGTGCATGTCTCCGCGATGTCCAAGACGTTCGTCAAGGACCCGCGGGACGTGGTGAAGCCGGGCGACATCGTCAAGGTGAAGGTGATGGACGTCGACATTCCGCGCAAGCGGATCTCGCTGACGCTGCGTCTGGACGACGAGGCGAGCCAGGCCGACGGCGAGCAGCCCAAGCGGGGCGGGCGTCCCCCGCAGCAGCGGCAGCAGGGCGGCCAGCGCCCTCAGCGCCCCGCACGACAAGGCCAGGGCCAAAGTCAGGGCCAGGGCCAGCGGCAGGGCGGCGGCCAGGGTCAACGCAAGGAGCGGCAGGGGCCACCACCGGCCAATGACGCGATGGCGGACGCGCTGCGCCGTGCCGGATTGCTGAAGCCCTAGCGGCGCCGATCCAGTTAAGAGTCGGCGGAGGTCAGGGTGACAGCTCGGTCACCTTGCCCTCCGTCACCTCGAGACGGCGTGTGACCCGTACGGCGTCCAGCATCCTGCGGTCATGCGTCACCAGGAGCAGGGTGCCCTCGTACGCGTCGAGCGCCGACTCCAGCTGCTCGATCGCGGGCAGGTCGAGGTGGTTAGTGGGCTCGTCGAGGACCAGGAGATTGACGCCCCGTCCCTGAAGCAACGCGAGGCCCGCCCGGGTGCGCTCTCCCGGGGAGAGAGTGGCGGCGGGGCGCAGGACGTGCGCGGCCTTCAGGCCGAACTTGGCGAGCAGCGTGCGCACTTCGGCCGGTTCGGTCTCCGGCACGGCCGCGCAGAACGCGTCAAGGAGCGACTCCGGGCCGTGGAACAGCGCGCGGGCCTGGTCCACCTCGCCGACGAGCACCCCTGAGCCGAGGGCCGCGTGGCCCGCGTCCGTGGGGATGCGGGTCAGCAGGGTGCCGAGCAGGGTCGACTTGCCCGAGCCGTTCGCACCGGTGATCGCCACCCGGTCCGCCCAGTCGATCTGCAGCGTCACGGGCCCGAGCGTGAAGTCGCCGCGGTGCACCTCGGCGTCGCGGAGGGTGGCGACGACGCTGCCGGAGCGCGGCGCCGACGCGATCTCCATCTGCAGCTCCCACTCCTTGCGGGGCTCATCGACGACGTCGAGCCGTTCGATCATGCGCTGCGTCTGGCGTGCCTTCGCCGCCTGCTTCTCGCTGGACTCGCTGCGGAAGTTCCGGCCGATCTTGTCGTTGTCGCCCGCCTTGCGCCGGGCGTTCTTGACGCCCTTGTCCATCCAGCCCCGCTGCATCTGGGCACGGCCCTCAAGGGCGGACTTCTTGTCGGCGTACTCCTCGAACTCGTCGCGTGCGTGGCGGCGCGCGACGTCCCGCTCCTCCAAGTAGGCCTCGTAGCCGCCGCCGTAGAGGTTGATCTGCTGCTGGGCGAGGTCGAGTTCGAGGACCTTGGTGACGGTGCGGGTGAGGAACTCGCGGTCGTGGCTGACGACGACCGTGCCCGCGCGCAGTCCGCGGACGAAGCTCTCCAGGCGTTCGAGGCCCGCCAGGTCGAGGTCGTTGGTCGGCTCGTCCAGGAGGAACACGTCGTAGCGGGAGAGGAGGAGCGAGGCGAGGCCCGCGCGGGCGGCCTGACCGCCGGAGAGGGATGTCATGGGCTGATCGAGGCTGATGTCGAGGCCCAGCGAGGCCGCGACCTCCTCGGACCGCTCGTCCAGGTCGGCGCCGCCGAGCGCCAGCCAGCGCTCCAGGCTGAGCGCGTACGCGTCGTCCGCGCCCGGGGTTCCATCGACCAGGCCCTGGGTCGCCTCGTCCATGGCCCGCTGGGCCTCGTCGACGCCGGTGCGGCGGGCCAGGAAGCTGCGGATGGACTCGCCGGGGCGGCGGTCGGGCTCCTGCGGGAGGTGCCCCACGGACGCGCTGGGCGGGGAGAGCCGGAGCTCACCGGCCTCCGGGGTGTCCAGGCCCGCCAGGAGGCGGAGCAGGGTCGACTTGCCGGCGCCGTTGGCGCCGACCAGGCCGATGACGTCGCCGGGGGCGACGACAAGATCCAGGGCGGAGAAGAGGGAGCGGTCGCCGTGGCCGGCGGCGAGATTCTTGGCGACGAGGGTTGCGGTCATCAGGGGGTCGAGTTTAAGCGAGGCGCGGACCGCGCCTCACGGGGCGGGCCGTCACGACAGGTGCAGGCCGCTCAGTTTGTCCGGGTTGAACTGGAACCGCATGTTGTGGATCAAGCCGTCCGCGAGGTCGTAGGTCAGGCACCCTCCGACGTAGTCGCCGAGCTTGAACAGGACGCTCAGTTCGCCGTTGACGGTGGCGGGCTCCAGCGTGACGCCCGTCAGCGCGGGCTTGCCCAGGACGCCGAGGAACCAGCGCGCCACGTGATCCGTGCCGTACAGCGGGCGGCGGGCCGCCGTGACCTTGCCGCCGCCGTCGGACCAGGCGGTGACATCGGGGGCGAGGAGTTCCATGACCGCGTTCAGGTCGCCGCCCGAGCAGGCAGAAAGGAACCGCGCGGTGACCTGGCGGCGCTGATCGGCGTCCGTGTCGAAGCGGGGGCGGCGCGCCTGGACGTGAGCGCGGGCGCGGCGCGCGATCTGCCGGACGGTGGCCTCGGGGCGGTCCACGGTCTCGGCGATCTCCGCGTGCGAGTAGCCGAAGACCTCGCGGAGCAGGAAGACCGCGCGCTCCACCGGGCTCAGGGATTCGAGGACGACCAGCATGGCCGTCGAAACGGTGTCGGCGAGCTCGCTCTCCTCGGCTATGTCGGGTGAGGTCAGCAGAGGTTCGGGGAGCCACGGGCCGATGTACGTCTCGCGGGTGGCCCGCGCCGAAGTGAGCCGGTTCAACGACAAGTTGGTGACCGTGCGCACGAGGTAGGCCTTGGGATGGCGGACCGTGTCGCGGTCCGCCGAGCTCCAGGTCAGCCACGCGTCCTGCAGGACGTCCTCGGCATCGGCGACGCTGCCCAGCATCCGGTAGGCGGTGGAGTGCAGCAGTCGCCGGTGCTCGAGGAACGGGTCAAGTACGGGCGTGGCGTCGGTCATCGGGGCATGCTCCCAGCGTGGCGAACAGGGCGACAAGGTGCACAGGGCCCGCACCGCACCTCTTCACTTGCGGAGCCGGGCCGCCCGTATCGCGGTGACCACGATCCAGAGGATCGCCGTGAAGCGGCCCAGGGGCAGGAGCAGCATGACGGACTCGCTCGCGAAGGAGAGGACCGACAGGAGCGCGAGGCCCGCCGACACGAAGCCGAGGGCGGTGGTCCAGCGGGGAGCCGAGGCGCGGAGGACGAGTGCGCTCGCGCCGACGAGGATCCCGAGGAACGGGACGTGCGCAGGGCCTCCCGCCATGAAGGTGAGGTGGTGCAGCGTGTGCAGGGTGTCGCCGCTCGCGTCGAGCACCGGGATGGCGAGACCGATCAGTGCGCAGGCCGCCAGGCCCGCAGCGGCGCACAGGCCGCTCGCCCGCGCGAGGCCTGCGCCCGCCCGCCTGGTCAGCGCCAGGACGAAGGCGGCAAGCGGCACGACCGACAGGAGCTGCAGGACGCTCATGCCGACGACGACGCCTCCGTTGTCGGCGAAGTACGCCTCCGTCACCTTGTCCGCGTCGAACGGCGAGGGATAGGTGGCGCTTCCGGCGAGGCCGGAGAAGACCAGACTGGCGATGAACAGGACGGCGAACGCGATTCCGGTGAGGGTGAGGGTGAGGGTGTGGGTGTGGGTGAGGGCCTGGCGGCTGGATACGCGTGTCGCTGCCGTGGTGGCCGATGTGGGTGAGGCGACTGCGGTCATTTGGACAACTCCTTGATGGGGATGGGGTGTTGCTGGCATTCCGGTGCGGCAGCGACCTCATGACCATCGGGGCTCGCGCCGCCTGCCGCGTCGCCGATGGCACCGGCCGGCGGAACCCTCATCGCGCGTTCCTCGCGGCGCGGGTCGCGCGACCCCCCTTGGACAGGGATGCGGAGACGGAGACTCGCCTGCTGAGGCGGTACATCTTCAGCGGGCTGCCGCTGATCGTCTCCTTGTAGGCGACGGCCGCCCTGCCGCTGAGGAACCAGCGGCGCGGGGTGTCGTCGGCGTGGGTGAACTGGATGACGGCGTCCCTGCGGCCGAGGCTGACCGGCTGATGGAAGTAGCCGAAGCGGAACGGCTTGACGCTCTTGCCGCGCAGCCGCCCGGCCAGGGAGTCGGCGGTGTACGCGGCGGCAGGGAGACCGCTCTGGCAGGTGCCGTGGACCTGCCCCCAGGCCTGACGGACGGCGGCCGCGTCGCCGATCGCGTGGATCTGAGGGTGCGAGGTCGAGCGGAGGGTGGCGTCGACCACGATCAGACCGCGTTCGTCGACGGCGATACCGGCGTCGGCGGCAAGGGCCGGGACCCGCACGCCGGTGGTCCACAGACACGCGTCGGCGGGGATGAGTGCTCCGTCGGCCAACTCGACGCCCTCGGGCAGGACTTTGCTGATCGCGGAGCCGACCCGGAGGGTGATGCCGAGGCGCTCGAACGCGGCGTGCAGGTGAGCGCGCGCCTTCGCGTTCATCAGGGGGCCGGGTTCGCTCCGGCTGATCAGCGTGACCCGGAGGCCGGGGTGGCTCTCGGCGATCTCGGTGGCGGCCTCGACGCCGGTGAGGCCGCCACCGCAGACGTTCACGGCGCCGCCGGCAAGGGCCAGTTCCGCGAGCCGCTCCGCGAAGCGACGCGCGACGCGCGGGCTGTTCAGGGTGACGGCGTGCTCGTCCGCCCCAGGAACCGTGCTCGTGTCGGTGGAGCTGCCGAGTGCGTACACCAGACTGTCGTACGTGAGCGTGGCAGGCCCGTCAGGCGTGTCGACCGCCACCGCCCGGTGCTCGGCGTCGATGGCCGTCGCCGTGCCCCGCACGAAGACGACGCCCGTCCCGCGCAGGATGTCGGAGATCTGATGGACCGCCAACTCCTGGCCGCCGACGATCTGATGCATCCGCAGCCGCTCGGTGAACCGGGGCGAGGGATTCACCAGCGTGACACGCACGCCGGTACGCCGGGTGCGGCGCGCCAGGCGGATAGCGCACAGCAGGCCGGTGTAACCGGCACCCAGGACGACGATCCGGTGCTCGCTCTTCATCCGCAACTCCCGCGTTCGTGCCCCGGGTCCCGGGGGCGTCGTATCGGTGACGCCCATGGGACAGACGGGCCCGCCCCGGCGTGACACATCACGAATGTGAGCCACGTCACATCGGTGGGAGCCTCGGAGTCGCAGAGGCACGTCGCAGAGATGCAGAGTTGCGGGCTACCCCACTATCGGCGCCACCAGCACACTGCCCGTCGTCCGTGCCACCACGAACGACTCCCCCTTCGTCGCCTTCGCGTCCAGCGTGATGCGGTGCTCCCCAGGCTCCAGTACGCCGTCGAACACTTCGTGGACCTGGGTGCGCCGGAGCCGGTCAAGGCGGTACGCGAGGATCTTGACCCGGCAGGTCGATGTGGTCTCGACGTCCGCCGTGCCGTCCACCGCCACGAGCCGCGTCAGGCGACGCTGCTCCAACGGGCTCTGATCCAGGGCGTGTTCTATCTGCGCGACCAGGAGCGGAATGATCGGGGCCAGGCCGTCGACGTACGCGGCCCGGATCCCCGCCGCGTCGAACGCCGCGCACACTCCGTCCCGCGTGGCCGCCGGGACGGCCTGCCCGAAAGCCACCGCCCCGTACGTCCGCAGCTCGTCCGGCGGCACGCCCGTCGCGTCCGCCGCGATCTCGGCGCCGACGCCGATCGTGCGCAGCGCCGCCGCGAGCTTGGCCAGGACGGCTACGCGGGCGCCGATCAGGAGCACCCTGCGTCGCGCCGCGGGTTCCCCTTGTGTCAGCAACTGGTGCAGCGCGTCGCGGTATTCGGCGCCGTCGAAGCGGAAGGGCCCTATGCCGTGGTAGCCGTTGAGTTCCAGGTCGGCCCGCTCGGCCGTCTGCCAGGCGAAGTCCCGCCATACGTAGGTGTCGGTGCCGTCCGGTGCCCGCTCGATGACCGCCGTGACCGCCCCGCACTCCAGGCCTTCGCACTCGGGACAGCCGTAGATGACGTGCCGGTCGTCGATCAGGGGTGCTTCCGCCTCGAGGAGAAGACCGCGTACATGGTGGGTGAAGATCGCGGGCGGCACGTCGGAGGCGAGTGGGGAGACGGCGTCGAGGTCGGAGAGCTGGAACAGCAGCGGGCGCCCGTTCACGATGAAGTCGACGAAATCCCGGTGGACTTGGTAGTCACCGTTGGCGAGAACTCCACCGGCGCGCATGGCCGGTGCCAGACCGAAAGTCGCGTACTCGGCAGACATGGTGTGAGTATCCCCATCTGGGGGGTGATGTGAGCACGGCACGACTTATTCCGCTAAGTTCCGATCGAACCGACGACGCCTGTTCGATGGCCGCTCGCCTCAATCCCCCTTCCTGTACGCCGCGTTGGCGACTCGGGCGGCGACGGCGGGCGTACGCATGGTCGATGGCGTACGAGGTGAGACGCGGCTGGACGAGTCGCTGTCCGAGGCGCCCCGTGTGGTCGGGGCGGGGATGCACACAGGAGGCGGCGCGCTTCACGGACGAAGCG